>JALZEZ010000096.1 GCA_030861775.1 Actinomycetota bacterium | reverse complement strand
GGCGAGCCCTCCAGGCGCTGCTCCTCCGGCGGGCTCGCGCCGGCGGGCGCGACGGGGACGACGACCGGCGTCAGCGACAGCTTCACCGCGCCCTGGGCCGGGCCCTGGCCGTCGGTCGCGCCGTCCACCGCGAACCAGTACGTCGTGCCGAGCGTTGCGTCGAACTCCACGCTCTCGTTCACGCTGCCGGCATCGCCCTCGGCCACCGTCGTGAGCGAGTCGAGCGCGGTGCCCCTGTACGCCGCCAGGCGCGTGTCGAACCCGCTGCCCTCCGTCGAGAGCCGCATCCGGCCGCTCGCGGGCGCCGTCCAGCGGTACCAGACCGACGCCGCGGGAGCGCTGGCCATGTGGCTCGGCTCGCCGGTCTCCGCGGTCGCGCCCACGCTCGACCCGTCCACGTTCACGATCGTCCCCGACAGCACCTGGGCGGCGGCGAAGGTGTCGTTGGCGGGCGGCGTGGCGAAGCGCAGGTTCAGCACGTAGTTGCCCTGCTGCGTGGAGACGCCGTCGACCGCGATCCGGTACACGGTCCCGGCCACCGCGTCGAACCGCATCCGGCTGTCGCGCGTCCCGGACTCGGCGTCGTTGTTCCAGGCGACCGCGGAGAGCGAGCTCACCGCGCCGCCGGTGTAGGCCGCGAGCACCGTGTCGAACGAGCTCCCGCGCGTGTCCACCTCGACCGGACCGCTCGCCGGCGCGCGCCACGAGAACCACACCGAGCGCCCGCCGCCGTAGCCCGCGTGGTAGGGCTCGCCGGACTGACGCGTGGCTCCGGCCGTCGTCCCGGTCGAGCGGGCCACGGACCCCGAGAGCACCCGCGCGGCGGCGAAGTGGTCGTTCGGCGGAGCCTCCGCCTGCACCCAGCGGAGCTTGAACGGCCCGGAGCTGCCCGAGTAGTACGAGTCCACGCGGATGCGATAGGTGGTCCCCGCGCTCGCGGTGAACGTCGTCCGGCCGTGGCTCGCGCCGACGGTGGAGAGGCCGTCCACTCGCGTGCCCGTGTGGGCGGACACGAACGTGCTGAACCCGGAGGTCTCCGTCTCGAACGTGGCGGGCCCGGAGACGGGCGCGGTCCAGCGGTACCAGACCGACGCCCCGCCGTGCGAGTTCGACTCGCCGGGCTCGAGCGTGGCCCGGACGTTCGTCCCGTCCACCACGCCGTTGCCCCCGCTCACCTCGGTCGCGCTCGCGAACTCGTCGTTCACCGGCGCGCGACCCATGTCGATCGCGATTCGGTGCTCGCCGCCGGGGTTCTGGTAGCCGTCGATCGAGACGTGGTAGGTCACGCCCTCCTGGGCCCGGAAGGACAATGCGTACGCCCCGCCCGGCGCGTAGTACGCCGTGCCGACCTTCGTCAGCGACCCGACCGCCGACCCCGTGTAGACCCCGTACGTGGCGGTGTAGCGCGTGCCGGTCAGGTCGATCGCAGCCGCGCCGCTGCGCGGGGCCGTCCACCGGTACCAGACGCTGCCGTTGGGGTTCGAGGGCATGTAGTTCGCGGGCTCGCCGGGCTCGCGGGTGGAGGCCGTGCTGTCCCCGGCGCCCACCGGGGCGAGCGACGGCAGCACCGTCCCGTTGGCGAAGTCGTCGTTCGGCGGCGCGGGCGTGTGGGACAGCGACAGCCTCAGCGTGCTGGGCTGTCCCGAGGCGGAGCCGGCCGCGAAGTAGTAGGTGCTGCCCTGCCGCACCGGGATCGAGACCTTCGTCGACCAGGCCCCGTCGAGGTGCTTGAGCTTGTCCACGCTCGGCCCCGAGTAGGCCGCGATGTACGCGCTGTAGTCGCTGCCCGCGCTGTTCACGGTGACCCGGCCGCTCACCGGTGCCGTCCAGCGGTACCAGACCGATCCGGAGTAGCTCCCGTGCCAGGTGGGCTCGCCGGGCTCGGTCGTGCCGTTGAAGGTCGAGTCGCTGCGCGAGTCGGTCACACCGTTGAGCTGGGCCGCGTCCTCGAAGTCGTCGTTCGCGGGCCCGGGCTCGAGCTTGATCCGCACCGTCGTCTCCGTGCAGCAGGCGCGCAGCGTGCCCGCGACCGCGATGCGGTAGGTCTGCCCGGCCGTGGCGTGGAAGCGCGCGTCGGAGTAGCGCCAGGTGCTGCGCTGGCGCAGCGTGCCGAGGCTGTCACCGGTGTAGGCCACCGCGTAGCTGTCGTAGTCGTAGCCCGGCAGCGAGAGCACCGCCGTGCCGCTGCGCGGCGCGGTCCACGTGTACCAGATGCTCGCGCCCCCGGCCGGGGCGGAGCCGTGGCGCGGCTCACCGGTCTCGCCGGTGGCGCCGCCGAGCGTGTCCACCCGGGTGACGTCGTCGCCCGTGAGCGTGAACGCGTTCGCGAAGTCGTCGTTGTGCGGCGGCGCGTACTGGGTGAGCGTGAGGTCGAACGCGCCGTCCACCGACGTGAGCTCGTTCTCGACCTTGATCCGGTAGGTCCTCCCGGCCTCCGCCCTGACCTTGACGCCGCGGTAGTCCTCGTGACCCACCGCGGTCAGCGCCGACACCGAGTCGCCGGTGAACATGCGCGGCGTGCCGCGGTTGCTCGACACGATCACGAGCCCGGTGGAGGGGGCCGTCCACGTGTACCAGACCGACGCGCCCCCGTGGTGCGAGAGCGTCTTCTCGCCGGGCTGCGAGGTCGCGCCGACCGTCGTGCCCGACTGCCCCACCCGCGAGCCGGTCAGCTCGATCGCGTGCTCGAAGTCGTCGTTCTCGGGCGGGTGGTGGAGGCGGTACTCGAGCGTGAACGCCCCGCGCTCGGAGGACATCGGGCTGCTCACCGCGACCCGGTACGTGCGGCCGCGGACCACGCGCAGGCGCGCGTCGCCGTAGCTGTCGCCACCGGCCCAGACCAGCGCGCCGACCGAGTCCCCGGTGTAGATCGTGACCTCGCCCGACAGCTCCCTCCGTACGGTCTTGAAATGGGCGAGCCCGTCCGCGGGGGCCGTCCACGTGTACCAGACGGTGGCCTCGCCGAACGACCGCCACGAGTAGCTGCGCTCGCCGGGCTCGCGCGTGGCGCCGAGCGTGGTGTCGCGCCGCTCGCCGCTCTCGCCGGACAGCTCGATCGCGTTCGCGAAGTCGTCGTTCGGCGGGCCGGCGATCTCGGCCACGCGCAGCGTGAAGTCGCTCTGCGTCGGGCGCCAGCCGCCGTGCACGGCGAGGCGGTAGGTGCTGCCGGCGACGGCGCGGAAGTGGAGCGGGTTCTGCTGGTAGGCGGCGTACGCGAGCGGGGTCAGCTTGTCCACCGAGTCGCCGCTGTAGGCCGCCACCCTCAGGTCCACGGACGTGCGCGGCAGGTGCACCTTGGCGAGGCCGGTCCGGGTCGCGGTCCACGAGTACCAGACCGATGCGCCCTCGGCCTCGCCGTGCTCGTAGGGCTCGCCCGTCTCGGTCGAGGCGCCGAAGTTCGTCCCCTCGACGCTGGTGTCGCCCGCAAGCGGCTGGGCGTCGGCGAAGTCGTCGTTCGCCGGCTGCGGGTCCTCGCGCAGGGAGAGTTGGAAGCGCCCCATCTTGCCCCCGACCCCGTCGACCGCGATCCGGTACTTCACGCCGGCCTTCGCCCGGAAGCCGCGGCGCCCGACCCCGAGGTCGACGACCGGGGGCGAGCGGAGCGTGCAGAGCACGTCGCCCGTGTAGATGCCGAGGACGGTCGGGAAGTCGCTGCCCGCGGTGTCGAGCGTGACGGGCCCGTCCGCCGGCGCCGTCCACTCGTACCAGACCGACGGGTCATAGTAGTTGCCGCCGTGGACCGGCTCGCACGGCTGCTGGGTGGCGTTGATGGTGTCGCCGAGCGCAACGGCCACCGTCCCCTCGAGCCGGATCGGGTTCTCGAAGTCGTCGTTCGGCGGCGGGTTCGCCAGCTCGAGCGAGAGCGTGAACTCGCCGTAGCCCCCGTGGCGGCCGTCGACGGCGATCGAGTAGGTGACGCCGGCCTCCACCCGGATCCGGATCCGCTCCGGGCCGCCGTTCCAGTCCTGGGGCTGGTTCGTCACCCGCTTGAGCGAGGCGATCGCGTCCCCGGTGTACGCGGCCAGGACGGTCTGGAAGCGGCCCTCCGCGCGGATGGTGAGCGAGCCCGTCTTCGGCGCCGTCCAGCGGTACCACACGCTCCTGCTCGCGTTCGACCAGGAGTAGTACGGGTCGTGCGACCGCTCGCCCGTCTCGCCCGTGGCCCCGCTGTTCCAGCCGGCGACCGAGACCGCCGGTGAGCTGGCCAGCGGGGTGGCCGACGAGTGCGAGTTGTTCGGCGGCGGCGGCCGGTGCACGAACGAGAGCTTGAAGTCGCCGACGTCCCTGCTCCCGTTGCCGTCGAGCCTGATCCGGTAGGTCGTCCCGGCACTCGTCTCGAACCCCACGCGCGCGGCCCCCGAGCCCCAGTCGTCGCTCTCGGCGACCTGCGCCAGCGTCTCGAACGAGGCCCCCGTGTAGACCTCCAGCTCGACGTCGATCGCGCTGCCGTCGGCGTCGAGGATGGCCGTGCCGTTCGACTTGGCCGTCCACGAGTACCAGACCGACGCGTTGGCGTAGCTGTACTCGAGCCGCGACTCCCCGGCCTCGGTCGTGGCGCCGACGGTGGAGCCCAGCACGGTGGACTGGTCGCCGGCGATCGGGAGCGCGTCGGCGAGGTCGTCGTTCGGCGGGCCGGTGGCGTGGCTGAGCGTGAGCGAGTAGGGGCCCTGGAGCGAGCCCGTACCGCCCTGGAGCGCGATCCGGTAAGTCACGCCGGCCTTGGCGCGGAACGCGAGCTGCCCGTAGTCGCCGGTCCAGAACGTGTGCACCGCCTCGAGGGAGCCGACGCTCGATCCCGTGTAGACGAGCGGCCGGTTGGTCGTCGACTCGACGCGCACGGTGGTGCGCCCGCTCGTCGGCGCGGTCCACCGGAGCCAGACGCTGGAGCCGCCGTGGGCGCTCGGCTCGCCCTCCTCGGCCGTGGCCCCGAGCGTGTTGCCCGTGGCGACCGGATCGATCCCGGTGAGCTCGGTGGCCGCGGCGAACATGTCGTTGTCGGGCGGGGGCGTGAGCCGCAGCGAGAGCTGGAAGCTGCCCATGCGGGCGCGCTGGCCGTCGACCGCGATGCGGTACTTCACGCCCGCCTTCGCCGTGAACGTGCGCTTGGCCGCCTGGCCGGCCCAGGACAGCCGCGTGACCGGCACGCGCGTGAGCGTGCAGAGGTCGTCGCCCGTGTAGATCCCGACCGCGGTCAGCAGCTCGCTGCCGGTGGTGTCCACGGTGACCCCGCCGTCGGCCGGCGCGGTCCACTCGTACCAGACCGACGGGTCCCAGTAGCGCGGGTTGTCGTCGTGCACCGGCTCGCACGGCTCCTGGGTCGCGCCGATGTTGTCGCCCACCACGTCCACCACCGGGCCCTCGAGCGTCACCGGGTCGGCGAAGTCGTCGTTCGCCGGGCTGTCGATGCGGGTCAGCGAGAGCCCGAAGTCCCCGGCGAGGCTGCCGAGGCTGTCCACGGCGATGTAGTAGGTGACGCCGGCCTCGACCCGCAGGCGGATCTGCTCCGGGCCGCCGTTCCAGTCCTGCGGCTGGTTGGGGACGCGGGTGAGGTTCGCGATCGAGTCGCCGGTGTAGGCGGCGAGCACGGTCTGGAAGTCGGCGGTGGCCCTGATCGTGAGCGACCCGCGCGCGGGCGAGGTCCAGCGGTACCAGACCGAGCTGCGCGCCTTGTAGTAGCCGTAGTGGTTCGGCTCGCCGGTCTCGGCCGTGGCGCCGTTGTTGTTGCCCGCGGTCGTCACGCCGTCCAGCGGCGGGAGCTCGACCGCGTTCGCGAAGGCGTCGTTGCCGGGCGGCGGCCGCAGGGCCAGCGTCAGCTCGATCGGGCCGTACCCGGAGGACGGGTAGCCGTCCACGTGGATCCGGTAGGTGGTCCCGGCGGTGGCCCGGAAGGTCACGCGGCTGGTGCGGACGCCGGTGCGCGCGTCGTTGTTCACCGTCACCGCCGTGAGCGCGTTCACGCTGTCGCCGGTGTAGACGCCGAGGACGGTGTCGATCCCGCTGCCGGCGGTGTCGATCGTCGCGCCGCCGTCCGAGGGGGCCGTCCACTCGTACCAGAGCGAGCCGCCCGCGCTGCCCGGGCGCGGCTCGCCCGTCTCGCGGGTGGCCCACGAGTTGTCCGCGCTGGCGGTGGCGTCGGTGCCGGTCAGGTCCTCGGCGGCGGCGAAGTGGTCGTTGGCGGGGGCATCGTGCAGCTCGAGCGCCAGGTCGACCGGCCCCTCGTCGCCGTAGTAGGTGTCGACCTGGAAGTGGTAGGCCGTGCCCGCGACGACGCTGAACCTGAGCAGGGCCCGGTTGCGGCTCGACTCGGGCACCCGGGTGAGGGCGTCGACGCTCGATCCGGTGTAGGCGGCGACCAGCGAGACGGTCGTGCTCTTCGACGTGTCGACCACCACCGTCCCGTTCGCCGGGGCGACCCAGGTGAACCAGATGGTGCGCCCGTCCCCCCAGGTGGAGGGCTCGCCGGGCTCCGTGGTGGCGCCGACGGTGGTGCCGGCCGCCGTGTCGGAGGAGCCCTCGAGCGGATCGGCCGCGGCGAAGTGGTCGTTCGGCGGCGGGGGCGGCGGGGGGACGTGCGAGGCGTGCGCGGGCGCGGCCGCGAGAAGCAGCACCAGCGCCGTCAGTGTCACGAGCGCGCGAAGGGCCAGAACGCGCGGCATGGGCCTAACTCACCCCGGACATTGCGAGCCCCCCGGCATGGTGCGGGCAGCATACCTCCTCCAGCGGGTATCCCTAACCACTGTTTGAGGTATCGGGGTGGCGCGGGCGAGGGGGCGCCGAATAGGCTCCGCGGCGATGGCCCGCCTGCCCTACGTGGACCCGGAGCGGGCGCCCGAGCCGGTGCGGCGGGCGCTCGAGCGGGTGCCGCCGCTCAACATATTCCGCATGACCGCGAACGCCTCGACGGCGTTCCGGCCGTGGCTCGCCTTCGGCGGGGCGCTGCTGTCCTCGCTCGAGCTGGACGCGCGCCTGCGTGAGCTGGTGATCCTGCACGTCGGGCGGCTGTCCGGGGCGGAGTACGAGTGGGTGCAGCACGTGCCGATCGCGCTGGCGGTGGGGGCCGGCGAGGAGGACGTGGCGGCGGTGGAGCGGGGTGAGCTCGACGCGGAGTGCCTGGGGCCGGCGGTCGGCGCGGCGCTGCGGTTCACCTCCGAGGTGGTGCGGGACGTGCGGGCCTCGGACGAGGCGTTCGAGGCGGTTCGCGAGCACCTGTCGCCGCGTGAGGTGATCGAGCTGCTGCTGGTGATCGGCCAGTACATGACCGTCGCGCGGATCGCCCTCAACGCGGACATCGAGATCGACGAGGGTGGGCCGGCGGTGGCGGAGTCGGCGGCGCGCGGGCGGCGTGAGTAGCGACGCGGTCCGGCGCATCGAGCTCGGCTCGGTGGTCTGGCTCGACGTGGACGTGCGCGCGTTCGACGCGGGGCCGGCGGCGGTGGAGGAGCTGCGGCGGCTGGTCGAGCCGCACTGCGCGGGCCTGACGCCGGAGATGCTGGAGGACCTGCTCGACGCGGACCTGTGGCCCAAGCGGCGGCGCTACGGCGACGTGCGGGCGATGTCGGCGGCGGCCGTGTCGCCGGCGGAGAGCCAGGACGAGCGCAGCCGGGCCGGGTCGCTGACGTTCCAGGTGGTGGAGATGCTGACCGGCCCCGGGTGGCTCGTGACCTGCTGGCACCCGCCGCGTACGTTCACCGGGTCAGAGGAGGAGCCGGGGGTCGGGCCCCTGGGCGACCACGCCGACGCCATCGAGGAGATCCAGGGCGAGTGGGAGTCGCGCGGCGGCTCCACCGCCGGCGATCTCGGGCTGATGATCATCGAGCGGCTGGTGGACACGTATCCGGAGGTGCGGCTGGCGCTGTTCGACTGGCTCGAGGCGTGGGAGCTGGACCTGTACCGGCGCTGCGAGACCGACGGGCAGCCGGACCGCCGCACGCTGATCGAGCTGCGCGCGCTGGTCTTCCAGTTCCGCAAGTCGCTCGCGCCGCTGAACGCCGCGCGCGGCAAGGCGCGCACGTACTGGTTCGCCGACGTGACCAGGGCCGACGACGCCGAGCGGATCGACGACCGCATCGACCGTGCGCTGCGGGCGGTGACCGAGCTCAGCGACCGGCTGCGCAGCGCGCTCGACCTGGTGCAGCTCCAGCTCGCGCAGGTACAGGGGCGGAAGACCGAGCGGCTCCAGCAGAAGGTCGAGCTGGTGGCGGCGGTGCTGCTGGTGCCGACGCTGATCGCGGGCGCATACGGGGCGAATACGAAGTTCCCCGGCCTGAACGAGGAGTGGGGGACGACGACGATGCTGGTGCTGATGGTCGTGGGGGGAACGGCGACGTTCTTCTTCCTGCGCTGGATGCGGGCGCGGGAGGAGCGGGCGCTGGAGAAGGAGGGGGAGCGGGCGGGGGCTTCGCCGGTGCGGCACTGAGCGACCCCCGGGGGGCGAACTTTCCGCCCCGCGCCCTTAGCTCGGCGTGGATCCCCTGGAGGACCTCGCCGTCTCGTTCCGGCGGCGCCTGATCGAGCAGGCCCGCGACGGCGGGTCCTCCTCGGGGACCCTCGAGGCCGACGTGCGCTCGCTGGTCGATCGCGAGGCCGCGGCGCTGCCCGCCGGCGAGCGGGCGGCGCTGGTCGAGCGGGTCGTGCGGCTCGCCACCGGGCTCGGGCCCTTGGACCCGCTCCTGGCGGACCCGGCCGTCGACGAGGTGATGGTCAACGGTCCGGGCGAGGTGTGGGTCGAGCGCGGCGGCCGGCTGGAGGCGACGGGGGTGGCGTTCGGGGATTCCGCGGAGCTGATGCACGCGATCGAGCGGATCCTCGCGCCGCTCGGCCGCCGCGTGGACGAGGCCGCGCCGCTGTGCGACGCGCGGCTCTCGGACGGCTCGCGCGTGAATGTGGTGATCCCGCCGCTGGCGCTGTCGGGTCCCTGTCTGACGATCCGCCGCTTCCGGCCGGCCGGCTTCTCGCTCGACGACCTGGTCGCGAACGGGACGCTGCCGCGCGGGCTCGCGGACCTGCTCGGCGAGTGCGTGGCGGCGCGGGCGGCGGTGCTCGTGAGCGGCGGGACGGGGTCCGGGAAGACCACGACGCTCGGCGCGCTGTCCGCGGCGATCCCGTCCGGCGAGCGGATCGTGACGATCGAGGACGCGGCCGAGCTGCGGCTGCGGCAGCGGCACGTGGTGCGGCTGGAGTCGCGGCCGGCGAACGTGGAGGGGAGGGGGGAGGTGACGATCCGGGCGCTCGTGCGGAACGCGCTGCGGATGCGGCCGGACCGGATCGTGGTGGGCGAGGTGCGCGGGCCGGAGGCGCTCGACATGCTGATGGCGCTGAACACCGGGCACGAGGGCTCGCTGACGACCGTCCACGCGAACTCGCCGGAGGACGCCCTGCGGCGGATCGAGACGCTCGCGCTGATGGCGGGGGTGGGGCTGCCGCACGCGGCGGTGCGCGAGCAGGTGGCGAGCGCGATCGACCTGGTGGTGCACCAGTCGCGCGCGGCCGACGGCCGGCGCCGGGTGGAGTGCGTGGCGGAGGTGGTCCGAGCCCCCGGCGGAGCCGGCACCCGCGAGCTCTACCGCCTCCGCGGCGACCGCCCGCTGT
>JALZEZ010000349.1 GCA_030861775.1 Actinomycetota bacterium | reverse complement strand
CGGCACGTGATCGGCGTGGGCCGCTCGGAGGCGGCGCTGGCGGCCGACTGGCCGCGCGTGGCCGCGCGCGAGGCCCTCGACGTGGCCGCGGTGCTGAGGGCCGACCACTGGACCACCGACCTCTACTACTACGACGGGCCGCTCGACGTGCCCGCCTGGCTCCAGCCGGACGGCTTCGCCCGCTACCTGGAGCTCGCCGGATCGGTCCGCGCCGAGGGGCCGGGCGTGACGCTCGCCCGCCACGAGGACGCGGAGCGACCGCTCGTGCGGCGGCTCGACGCCCGCCGTCCGAGGGGCACGGTCAAGGGCGCCCCCCGTCGCCCGGAGGGTCCGGCCAGGGGTGTGAGCTGCGTGGGGACGGGGGAGTGGCCGCTCGGGATGATCCTGCGGCAGGTCGTGAAGAACGAAGGGATCGCGCTGCGCGGCGCGTGCGACCGCCGGCCCGAGATGCTCCACCTGGCCGGCCAGGCGCTCCCGTTCGACTACCTGACCACCGACTACGACGAGCTGCTCGCCGACGAGCGCACCGACATGGTCGTGATCGCCACCTACCACGGCTCGCACGCGGACCTGGCGATCCGCGCGCTGGCGGCCGGGAAGAACGTGTTCCTCGAAAAGCCGCCGGTGATCGACGAGGACCAGCTCGGCCGCCTGCTCGCCGCGGAGGCGGAGTCCGAGGGCTTCCTTTACGTGGGCTACAACCGCCGCTTCGCCCCGGCCACCGACGTGCTGGCGCGCCAGCTCGCCGAGGTGTCCGGCCCGACGACGCTGAACATGGTCGCCCACACGTACGTGGTGTCGCCCAACAGCTGGTACTTCTGGCCGTCGAACGGCAACCGGATCATCAGCAACGTCTGCCACTTCATCGACTACGCGCTCCAGCTCACGCACGGCGCGGCGCCGGTGCGCGTGACGGCCTCGCCGGCCGAGATCGGCCGCCCCGACCAGAACGTCTCGCTCTCGATCCAGTTCGACGACGGCAGCCTGGCCTCGATCACCTATACCGAGCGCGGCTGCGACCCGGGCACCACCTACTTCCAGCGCTACCAGGTGCTGAAGGGGGACCTGACCGCGACGATCGAGGACTTCAAGCGCCTGCGGGTGTACCGGGACGGCCGGAAGGCGGACGGCTGGCGCGGCCCGCTGGACATCGGCCACGGCCGCCAGATGGCCCGCGTGGCGGACGCGCTGAAGCGCGGCGAGGGCAGCCCGGTCCCGATCGCGACGACCGAGCAGAGCGCCCGCCTGGTGCTGGCCGCGGCGCGGTCGGCCGAGCAGGGGGCGCCGGTGGAGCTGGAGGCGGCGCCCGCGCGGCAGTAGCGGCGCCTCGACCATCGCGGCCGCCTCTCGCGACGGCGGAACCGGGCTACAACCCCGGGCACTCCTCGCGTAGAAGCAAGGTGTTCGCGGGCACGCGCCAGACGACCGCCGGCTCCTTGGGGGTGGCGACGGCCAGGATGTAGATGCCGTTCGCGTTCCCGAGCAGAGCGGCGCACCGCACGCGGCCGAACGGCGCGACCCGGTCGTCGCGCTGGACCGCCAGCACTCGGGGGGTGTTCGCGATCGGGACTCCGGGGAGGGTGGTCGTTTCGACCGCCAGGCCATTGCGCACGTTGTCAGCCAGGTCGGCGGCCAGGGGCAGGGGGATGAGGGCGGCCGTGGTCACGATCACGGCACAGCACGCCAGCCGAGCGCCGCGAAAACTCTCGAGTGCGGACCACGACACGGCGAGCAGGGCTCCTCCCACTTCGACGATCGCCAGCCCGACGACCGATATCGCGCTGTACACGTCATTCTCCGCCACCGCCCAGAGGATCCACGCGGCGAGGACGGCGGACATGAAGATCGCGCCATGGACCAAGCCGCGTCGACGGCTGCGACGGCGTCCGCGTTCGGTGAGGCGATATCCCGCGAAGATCACGAGCGTCACCGGAAGCGCCGCGACGACCGTTCGCGGAATGAGCCAGTTCGCGGTCACACCGGCCTCCTCGGGCTGCACCTGGAACTCGCCGTAGAAGCGCGCGGCGAACAACCACCCGAAGCCGTAGAGCAGCACGGAGAGGACGCCGGCCAGCCCGGCGACGTCCTTGAGCGTGGTAAGGGCTGTGGCCGGCGTGGCCTGGTCGGTGGACTCGCCGTTGGCGGGCGTCACGCCCCCGGGGTACCCGGCGCGAACCCGGCTTAGCGCGTGCCGATCACGTCGAGGGCGAGGGACTTGATCCGCGCCCCGTGGCCGCAGTCCGTGGCCAGCTTGACGGTGACCGTCCGCTGGGTCGCCTGACCGGGCTCGAACAGGATCGACTCCTGGAGACGGGTCTGGTTGGCCCCGGGATCCCGTACCCGCGCGTCCTTCACCCGGAAGTCCTGCACCACGGTGCCGCCCTGGTGGAGGTGGTCCGGGAACCCGCTGGCCCGTCCGAAGATCTTTCCGTTGACGTACACGAGGACCGTGACGCTGCTTCCGGTCCCGGGGTTGCACGTGCTGGCCACCCAGTGGATCCGGCCGACCATCTCGTCGACCTCGTTCGCGGCCTGGGTCCACTGGTTGTCGGAGACGGGATAGCTCGGCCAGGTGCTCGGATCGGTCTGATCGCTGTGAGTCACGAAGAGCTCGCTGGACCCGCGGGCGCGCGCGACCACGCCGCGCCCTGAGGACCCGGCGGGGCCCGCTGGTCCCTGCGGTCCCGCCGGCCCTGCCGGACCCGCCGCACCCGGCGGGCCTGCCGGGCCGCGCTGGCTCCAGGCCAGCGACCGCTCGCTCGGCCGGCAGCGCTCCTTCGCCTCGGCGTCGATAACGCGGAGCTGGCCGTTGGGCCCGTAGCAGGCGTCGATCCGCCCGTTGCGATCCGGGATCACCGCGTACGCGCCGCCGCCGGCGGCGACTACCAGGGCGATCACCGCGACCACGAGCGCGGGGCTGGGGCGGCGGCTGAGGAGCCCTTGAAGCAAGTGCCCACACTAAGCGGAGTCGGCCACCTCGGCAAGCCCAGTCTTTAGGGGACCCCCGGGCGCTCCGGCGTCCTGGCCGAAGTCACTTCCGTCCACTATTTGGACGCAATCGACGACACCCCTGCGGTCGAGGGGGGGGGGTGCCGTCACTTCCGGCGGATATACCGCCGCAATCGACTTCACCCCCCGGGCGGGACGCCGAAGGGGGCACTGCGTCTCCCTACCCAGCCGCCGTTCCCGCGAAGCGGCGCCGAGCGCCGCGAGCGCGGCGGCCAGAGGCGGACGTGAGGGGCTAGGCCGAAGCGGCCCAGGCCGCGTAGGCGTCGAGCACGCGCTGCACGTTCGCCCGCCACGAGTGGCGCTCCGCCGCGTCGCGGCGGGCCTCGGCGCCCAGGCGCGAGCGGAGGTCGGGATCGGCGAGGGCGCGGTCGAGGGCGGAGACAAGGGCGGCCTTGTTGCCCGGCTCCACCAGCAAAGCCGAGCGCTCGTCCTCGAGCACGTCGCCGATCTGGCCCAGCCTCGAGGCGACGATCGCCCGGCCGGAGGCCATGTACTCGAAGAGCTTCGTCGGCGAGCCGAAGAACTCCATGTCCGGCATCGGGATGTGGGGCGAGACCAGGACGTCGCAGGCGTCGAGGTGGGCCGGGATCTCCGCGGGCTCGACCTTGCCGACGACGAGGACGCGGTCCGATACGCGGCCATCGGCCAGGATCTGCCTCACCCGCGCGTGCTCCGGGCCGTCGCCGACGAGGAGGAGGCGTGCGCCGGCGTTTCGCACGGCGAGCTCCACGAAGGCCTCAGCGAGGAGGGGGGTCCCGTGCCACGGTCCGTAACTGCCCACGAAACCCAGCAGCGGCGCGTCCGGCGCCACGCCGAGGCGCTCGCGCACGGCGGAGCCGCCGCCCCTCGCGAACCGCTCCGCGTCGACACCGTTGGGATTGAGGACGAGGCGCTCCGGCTCCACCCCCCGCGCCAGCAGATCGTCGCGGTCCACCTCGGAGGTGACGACGATCAGGTGCGAGGCGGCCAGGATCGCCTCCTCGCACAGCCTGAGCTGGGCGGCGAAGGGCGTCGAGTCGTAGCTCGACTCGAAGAACGCCTCCGACCCGTTGTACTCGAGGATCAGCGGCGTGCCGGTCATCGCCGCGAGCAGCCCGCCGGCGATCGAGAAGCGCGCGTGGCGCTGGTAGATCGCGTCGGCCGCGCGGGCGGAGGCCACCGAGGCGGCCGCGATGGCGAGGTCGCCGCCCAGACCGACGGACGCCGGCAG
>JALZEZ010000095.1 GCA_030861775.1 Actinomycetota bacterium | reverse complement strand
GAACCTGCGCATGGACAGCGCGGCCTGCCGGCGGCGCCCGGCCGCGGGTCAGGCCCCCGCCGCGCCTCCCGGCGAGCAGGCGCCCGCCGACTTCCAGACCCAGAACGCCGACCGCTGCGACTTCATCGACGGCGCGCACTGCCTGTTCCCGTTCCCGAACGACCACTTCACCGCGGCCGACCCCTCCACCGACACCGGGCGCCGCTTGAGCCTGAACGTACTGTCGATGCCGTCGAACCGGGCGGGGAAGCCGTTCGAGCCGGCCGAGCTGAACCGCAACGACGGCTTCAGCCCCGGCGCGAAGATCGTCACCAAGGTCCCCGGGCTCGACAGCAAGGCGGCCTTCCAGCGGACCGGCGCGGTCCCGATCACGGACATGGCCCGCGCGTTCGACGCCGCCCAGCCGGTCGTCCTGGTCAACGCCCGCACGCGGGCGCGGCACCTGATCTGGGCGGAGGTGGACGCCAACCCCGAGGACCGCGCGGACGTGAACCTGATCATCCACCCCGGCTCGAACCTGGAGGAGGGCGAGCGCTACGTGGTGGCGCTGCGGCGGCTGCGCGACGAGGCGGGCCGCGTGCTCCAGGCGAGCGAAGGGTTCCGTCTCTACCGCGACCGGCGGCTGACCACCAACCCGGACGTGGAGGCCCGCCGCGCCCACTTCGAGGGCATCTTCCGCACGCTGGCCGAGGCCGGCGTCGACCGCGACGACGTCTACCGCGCCTGGGACTTCACCGTGGCCAGCGAGCGCAACCTCTCGGAGCGGATGCTGCACATCCGCGACGACGCCTTCGCGCGGCTCGGCGACACGAACCTCGCCGACCTGAAGGTGCAGGGCTCGTCACCGCAGTTCGAGGTCACGAAGGTCGAGGACTTCACGGCGGAGCAGGACCAGCGGATCGCGCGCCGGGTGGAGGGGCGGGTGGTCACGCCCTGCTACCTCGACCAGCCGGGCTGCCCGCCGGGGTCGAGGTTCGCCTACGCGCCGGGCACGAACCTCCCGCTCGCGATCCCCGGCAACGTGCACCCGGCCAAGTTCGTGTGCAACATCCCGCGCGCGGCCGTGGACGGGCCGCCGGCGCGGCCGTCGCTATACGGCCACGGCCTGCTGGGCGAGGCGAGCCAGGTCAACGGCGGCTCGAAGACCGCGCTGGCGAACGAGCACAACCTCGTCATGTGCGCCACCGACTGGATCGGGATGGCCTGCCCGCTGCCCGACGAGCCGGACATCGACGACCCGGACTCGCTGCCGGCGGCCCTCACCGGCTTCCTCACCAACCCGCCCAACTCGAACGACTGCGACATCGCCAACGTGGTCACGATCCTGGGCGACGTCTCGCGCTTCCCGACGCTGGTCGACCGCGTCCAGCAGGGGATGCTGAACTTCCTCTACCTGGGGCGGGCGATGATCCACCCGGACGGGTTCAGCTCGCACGCCGCGTTCCGGTTCGGCGCGAAGCCGGCGATCGACACCACCCGCCTCTTCTACGACGGCGGCAGCCAGGGCGGGATCATCGGGGGCTCGCTGACGGCGGTCGCGCCCGACTTCGACCGGGCGCACCTGGGCGTGCCGGGGATGAACTACAGCACCCTGCTGCGGCGCAGCGTCGACTTCGACACCTACGCCCAGGTGATGTACGAGGCCTACCCGGACGAGCTCGAGCGTCCGCTGATCCTGTCGCTGGTCCAGACGCTCTGGGACCGGGGCGAGGCGAACGGCTACGCCCACCACATGACCACCGACCCGTACCCGAACACGCCGCCGCACGAGGTGATCCTCGACATGGCGTTCGGCGACCACCAGGTGGCCAACATCACCACCGAGGTCGAGGCGCGCACGATCGGCGCGCGGCTGCGCACGCCGGCGCTCGACCCCGGCCGCTCGCCCGACGTCGAGCCGCACTTGGGGATCGAGCCGATCCCGGCGTTCCCGTACAGAGGCTCGGCGCTGATCGTCGCCGACGTGGGCCCGCTGCGGAAGGAGGGCGAGCGGACGAAGGGGACCACGGCGCCGCCCACCGAGAACAAGCCCAACCGCGCGGGCGTGGACCCGCACGGGCCGGACCAGAGCGAGACCGTCTACGGTCGCCAGGTGATCTCGGAGTTCCTGCGCATCGACGGCGTCGTGATCAACGGCTGCGGCTCGCGGCCGTGCTACATCGACGGCTACGACGGCCCATGAGCGACCGGCCCCCGCTGACACTGCTCGAGCTCCCCGCCGACGACCCCGAGCGCGCGCTCGGGTTCTGGCGCGAGCTGCTGGGGGTCGCGCTCGAGCCGCGCGCGCCGGAGGAGGGGTCGGGCTGGCAGTCGCACGGCCCCGACGGGCCCGCGATCGGCATCCACGAGCGCGGCCGCGGCCCGGGCGACCGCTTCTCGCTGCCGTACTTCGCCGTGGACGACCTGGAGGACGCGCTCGCGGCGGTGAAGCGGCTCGGCGGCGAGGTCATCCATCCCGGGGAGGCCTGGGCCGTCTGCCGCGACAGCGAGGGCACGCCCTTCGGGCTGACCGCGCGGCGCGCCTAGGTGGAGCCGCGCGAGGTCCGGATCCGCGGCGAGATGATCCGGCTCGGCCAGCTCCTCAAGCTGGCCGGCGTGGCCGGAGGCGGCGGCGAGGCCAAGGAGATGCTCGCCGCCGGCGGCGTGCGCGTGAACGGCGAGCCGGAGGAGCGCCGCGGGCGCCAGCTCCGCGACGGGGACCTGGTCGAGGTGGGGGAGGAGGCCCTGCGGGTCGCTACCAGGTGACGGTCTCGTCGCCCAGGTTCACGATCAGCGACTTCTTCCCCGACGTGGTGGCGTAGTGGGTCGTCATCGGGCGCCCGGCGTCGGACTGGAACTTCTCGAACGCCCTCAGCCGCTTGTTGAGCTGGTGTGAGCCGGTCCTGTAGGTGAACCAGACGTCGTAGGGCCGCCTGTCGCCGGGCTCGTCGCGGGCCTCGGCCAGCATGAAGAGCGTCGAGGAGTCGGGGTTGCCGTGGTCGCCGTTGCCGCTGAAGACGTAGTGGTCGGCGGTGACCTTGCGGAAGAAGTCCGTGGTCACGTCGTTGTCCGCGCCGTGGTGGGGGACCTTCAGCAGGTCGAAGTGCGCGGGCGCGTTCGTCTTCAGGATGCCGGCGGCCTTGAGGGCGTCGAGGATGTGGTCGCCGCGGGCGTCGCCGGTCAGCAGCATCGTCTTGCCCTGCCACCTGGCGATCACGACGATGCTCGACAGGTTGAAGGCCCAGTCGTCGAGGTACGAGGCGGGGACCACGCCCGGGGCCTGGATCTCCTTGGCCCACTGGACCCTGAGGTTCTCGACCAGGTCCTCCGACGGCCCGAGGATCGTGAGCTGGAGACCCGCGATCGTGCGCTGGGCCGGCGCGGCCACGATGCCCGGGAAGCCGGGGTTGATCGGCACGCCGATCCCCTGCGCGCGCTCGGTGAGCTTCGACGCCTCGCCGACCGAGGCCACCACCGGCCTGCTCTTCTGCGTCGGCGCCTTGCTGTGGCGCTCCTGCACCGAGGCCGGGATCGTGTCGGTCCCGACGATCGACTTGAACGAGTTGAGCCAGAGCTGCTGGACCCGGTACGGGTTGTTCGGCCCGCGCTGCTGCATGTGGCCGAACATCTGCATCATCCCGTAGACGTGGTCCTGGTCCACGTGGCTGACCATCGCCATCGGGATCTGGAGCCGCTCGTCCTCGTCGCCGAACCTGGTGCGGAGCTTCTCGAGGCGCGGCTTGAGCGCGCCGTCCCAGATCGTCTTCGGGCCGCCGTCGATCACGAAGAAGGTGGGGTCGGCCGCATCCCCGAAGTGCAGGATCAGCGAGTCGCCGTGCTTGGCCCGCAGAGCTTCGAGTGAGAAGAGCATCGCTATAAGACGATCGGCGGGCCGAGCAGCCGCTCCGGCGAGCGCTCGCCGTTCACGCCACGCCCGGCCCGCTCCAGCTCACGGGGCGGACCCTATTCCTCGCCCAAAAGGCCCGCAACCCCTCCTCGTGCGGGAAACGCGTCCTGAGTGCTCGATAACCGTGCTTATGTTTCCACCTCAGAAAAGGAGGGCCGCGAATACCTGAAACCCGCTTTTGCAGGGCCTTTCCGTCCGTTTCTCCGCATAGATTTCATCCGTGGGAGCGCGTTATGGAGGGCGAGCTGTAGTAGCGGCTCGTATCGCGAGCACGCCCCGACTCCACGTACCAGACGGTCACGCGCTCGCCGGCCTGATCGACGCTGAAGGCTCGTTCGCGATTGGACCCAACAACCGCGGCAAGAACTGGCGATGCTCGATGGCAGTGGCGTTGCGTCGCGACGACGCGCCTATTCTCTTCGCACTCCGTGAGGCGACGGGCCTCGGGACCATCACGCTGAAGCCGGGACAAGCGGCCAGCAAGCCCCAGGCGACCTGGAGGATAAGCAGCGCGCTCGAGTGCCTGCGACTCGCGGAGATCCTCGAGGAGTTCCCGATGTACGGCCGCAAGCGGCTTGAGGCCGCCGCGTGGATCCAGGGGGTGCGTGCGTTGGAGCGTCGCGCCCACGATGAGCTTGCGCTGCACGCCGAAGCGTTGAGGATGCGGCGACGTTATGTAGAGCCCCGTGCCGCGCCGCCCTGGCCGCCTCAGGACCGGCCGGGGCTGCTCTGGTACTTCGGCGGGTTTTTCACCGGCGAAGGGTGGTTCCAGATGAGGCATACCACCGCCCGGGCCGGGATCAAGCTGCGCCGGGACGATCGCCCGCTCCTCCAGGCCTTTGCTGCGATCGCCGGACTCGGACGCGTGTACGACGTGGCGCCGTATGGCCGCGACAAACCGACCGCCGTGTGGACCATTCTCGCGCACCCGGAACTACCCATGGCGTGCGAGCTACTCGACGCGGCGCGCCTGCGCGGTCGCAAGCGGCGCGAGTTCCACGTGTGGCGGGTCGGCGTCGAGGAGTTCACGCGGGCCAGGCGTGAGGGCCGGCGGCGAGATCGCGCCAGGATCGCGATGGCGGCGGGCGGGCTGTGTGAAGCACGCGGGTACATCCATCACGAGTTCACGCCGACCGCCGACGACGGTGACCTGAAGCGCACCGCGTACGTCGAGGTCCTGCAGGCGTGGGCCGACCGCACCAGCGGTCCGCTCGGCCAGGGCCGCTACCAAGCCGCGCGGCGTGAGAATCCGCACTGGCCGACGTGCAACACGATCGCCCTGGAGTTCGGTTCGTGGTTCGCCGCTCTCCAGGCCGCCGGGCTTGGCGCCCGCGCCAGCTTCCGGGCCGTCAGCTCGGCTCGTAGGTGTTCACGACCACGCCGGACTCGAAGGCGCGGCTCTCGCTCAGCTTGAACGTGGTCTTGTCCCCGGTCTCCGGGAAGACCTTGATCCCGCTTCCCAGGACGACCGGGAAGATCATCAGGCGCAGCTCGTCGATCAGGCCGGCGTTGAAGAGCGTGTGCACGAGCGTGCGGCTGCCGTGCACGACCAGCGGCCCGTCGTACCGGTCCTTGAGCTTGGCCACGCCCTCGGGCACGTCGCCCTCGATCACCGAGGAGTTCTGCCACTCGAGGCTGGTCAGCGTGGTCGTGGCCACGTGCTTGGGCATCGAGTTGAACTTGTCCGCGAACTCGCCGGAGCGCCCCGGCCAGGCCTCCGCGAAGCCCTCGTAGGTCACGCGGCCGAGCAGCAGTGCGTCGGAGTCGCGCGTCTCCTCGAACTTGTACTGCTCCTGCTCCGGCCCCATGAAGTCGAACACCCAGCCGCTGTGCGGGTGGCCCGGCTCGCCGCCGGGCGCCTCCATGACGCCGTCGAGGGTCACGAACTCGGACACGATCAGCTTGCTCACGGGCTCCTCCGGCTCGTTGCTTAAGTGGACGGGTGACGGAAGACCATCACGACGAGCGCCGCGGTGTCATCTACGGGGTCGCCGCCTACCTGCTGTGGGGCCTCGCGCCGCTCTACTTCCCGCTGCTCGAGCCGGCGAACCCGGTCGAGATCGTGGGCCACCGGATCGTGTGGTCGCTCGTCGTGGTCGGGACGATCCTCGCGGTGGGTGCCGGGTTCCGGCCGTTCCTGGCGCTGCTGCGCGACCGCCGCCGCGCCGCCCTGATCGCCGCGGCGGCGGTGCTCGTCGGGATCAACTGGGGCGTGTACGTCTACGCGGTCAACTCCGAGCACGTGATCGAGGCCGCGCTCGGCTACTTCGTCAACCCGCTGGTGAGCGCCGCCTTCGGCGTGCTGGTCTTCCGCGAGCGGCTGCGGCCGGCCCAGGCGGCCGCGTTCGGGCTCGGCCTGGTGGCGGTGATCGTCCTCACCGTGGACTACGGGCGCCTGCCGTGGATCGCCCTGACGCTCGCGTTCAGCTTCGGCACCTACGGGCTGGCGAAGAAGCTCGCGGGCGTGGGCAGCGCCGAGGGCCTCGCGCTCGAGACGCTGATCCTGCTGGCGCCGGCGCTCGGCTACCTGCTGCTCCTCGAGGCGAACGGCACCGGCACCTTCGCCCACGAGTCCGCCGGCCACACCGCCCTGCTGATCTCGGCCGGCGCGGCCACCGCCCTCCCACTCCTGCTCTTCTCGGCCTCCGTAACGCGTGTCCCCCTGACCGTCATCGGCATGCTCCAGTACCTCACCCCCACCATCCAGTTCCTCGTCGGCCTGCTCGTGTTCGGCGAGGACATGCCGGCCAGCCGCTGGATCGGCTTCGGCCTCGTGTGGGCCGCCCTGGCCCTCCTCAGCGCCGACGCCCTGCGCGCCGGCCGCCGCGCCCGCGCCGAGGCCCCGGAGCCGGCGCTGGCGTGAGCCGCCTCGTCACCATCGGGGTCTACGGCTTCGACGCC
Source organism: Actinomycetota bacterium (assembly GCA_030861775.1). Lineage (GTDB taxonomy): Bacteria > Actinomycetota > Thermoleophilia > Solirubrobacterales > Thermoleophilaceae > AC-37. The sequence goes on along the minus strand of JALZEZ010000095.1, from coordinate 2,882 downwards.
GGCGCGTTCGTCGCCGCCCTGCGCGAGGCGGACGTGCGGCTCCTCCTCGACGTGCGCCAGCGCCGCGGCGTGCGCGGGCCGCAGTACGCCTGGGCGAACTCCAAGCGGCTCCAGGCCGTGCTGGCGGAGACCGGCATCGAGTACGAGCACCGCCCGGAGCTCGCCCCCACCACCGAGCTGCGCCAGCTCCAGTACCGCGAGGACGAGCGGCAGAGCGTGGGCAAGCGCTCGCGGGTGGCGCTCGCGCCCGAGTACGTGGAGCGCTACACGCGCGAGATCCTCGACGGCGTGGACCTCGACGGGCTGGTGGCGGACCTGCCCGCCGACGGAGCCACCGCCCTCCTGTGCGTGGAGCGCGACCCCGAGGCCTGCCACCGCTCGCTGATCGCCGAGCGGATCGCGGGCCGCGGCGTGCCGGTGGCCCACCTCAGGCCGCGTATATAACCAGCCGGTTATACTGGTCGCCATGACCGCCGCCGCCTTCACGGCCGTGGCCGAGCCCACCCGCCGCCGCATCCTCGACCTGCTGCGCGAGCGGGCCCGGCACGTCAACGAGCTGGTGGAGCTGCTCGGGATCAGCCAGCCCGGCGTCTCCAAGCACCTGCGCGTGCTGCGCGAGGCGGAGCTGGTCCACGTCCGCCGCGACGCCCAGCGGCGCTGGTACGAGCTGCGCGCGCAGCCGCTGAGCGAGGTCGATGCCTGGCTCGAGCCCTACCGGGCGCACTGGGCGGCGCGGCTCGACGACCTGGAGCGACACCTCGACCGGAAGGAGACCGCATGACCGCCGACGGCCGCCTCCACACCGCCCCCGACGGCCGGGCGACGATCAGCTTCGAGCGCCGCCTGAGCCACCCGCCCGAGCGCGTCTGGGAGGCCCTCACCGAGCCCGGGGAGCTGATCGGCTGGTGGGGCGAGGCGCGGGTCGACCTGCGCGAGGGCGGCAGCTTCGAGGTCCGCTGGCTGAACACCGACGACGAGGGCAACCGGGCCCACATGCACGCCACGATCGCGCGGCTCGAGCCCGGCCGGCTGCTCGAGCTCGAGGGCGACATCCACGGCACGCTGCGCTGGGAGCTCGAGCCCGGACCTGGCGAGGGCACGACCCTGCGCTTCAGCAGCACGCTGGAGCTGCCAGAGGAGTTCCGCACGAAGGTCGTCGCCGGCTGGCACTGGCACCTCGACGCGCTGGAGGCCGTCCTCGCCGGCGGCAGCGCGGACCTCGAGGAGCTGCCCGGCTGGGACCGGATCCACGCCGAGTACGGCGGCTAGCCGCGCAGCGACTTCTGCTGGGCGACCTGCTCGAGGAACGCCTCGGGCGGGAGCCCGGCGGACACCCCGCCGACCTTCGGCCAGAGCGCGTCCGCGAGCTGGAGCCCGAGCCGCGAGCGCGCCTCCGGCGAGAGCGTCCAGCGCCGCTCGAGGAAGCTGCGCACGGCGGCGACCTCCTCGGGGGTCACGCGGCTCACGTCCCAGACCGGTCCCGGCTGCCAGCCCGGCCCGGCCTGGGGCGGCGCCCACGCCCCGGCCCCCGGCGGCGGCATGGCCGGCCGCGGCGCCTGCACCGGGTCCTCGTGGATCACGATCGTGCCGGCGGCGAGATCGCCCAGGCGCTGGTTCCGCTTGGTGGCGAGGATCGAGATCATCCCCGGGATGTAGCTGGTCGGGATGCCGTCCACCAGCCGCAGCACGTTGCGGATCGCGCTCGACATGAAGTCCACCGGCTCGCCCCCCACCCGCACCACCCGCAGCTTCGCGGCGCGCTTGCCCGGCGTGCGGCCGTTGGCGAACGTCTCGAACACCACGTCGTACGCGTAGAGCACGAGCAGCATCGAGGGCAGGATGATCGCCACGCCGGTCAGGTCGAGCCACGAGAACGTGAGCACGATCAGCAGGATCAGCGCGAATTTGATGAGCAGATCGATCGACTGCGCTATGAACCGCGAGCCGAGCCCGGCAAGCTGTAGCTCGAGCTCGACCCCCTCGGGGGTCACGATCTTCAGGCGGTCCTCGTACTCCATGGGCAGATGAACCTAAACCGCTTCCACGAGACGCGCGGCGCTCGCTGGTCCGAGCTGGAGGAGCTCCTGCGCCGGGCGGGCGGCAAGCCGGAGCGCCTGGGGCCGGACGGCGTGCGCCGCCTCGGCCGCCTGTACCGGTCCACTGCGGCCGACCTCGCCCTCGCCCGCCGCCGCTTCCCCGGCGACCCGGTGGTGCCGCGCCTGGAGCGGCTCACCGTGGCCGCCCGGCAGGCCGTCTACGCCGAGCGCACGCGCCGCCTCTCCCCCGTCCGCTTCTTCTCGCGCGACTACTGGCGCCGGGTGCGCGAGCGCCCGCGGCTGCTGCTGCTCGCCACGGTGCTGATCGTCGTCCCCGGCGTGCTGGGCGGGCTCTGGGCCGGCGAGGACCCCGGCGCGGCGATCGGGCTCGTGCCCGAGGAGTTCCTCCCCACGGTCGAGTCGCCCGGCGGCGACCGCGGCCTCTCCGGCGAGGAGAGCGGGGCGTTCTCCAGCTCGGTCTTCACCAACAACATCCAAGTGTCGTTCCTCGCGCTGGCCGCCGGGATCGCCCTCGGGCTCGGCACCGTGCTCGTCCTGATCTACAACGGGCTGATCCTCGGGGTCGTGTTCGGCCTCACGATCGAGAACGGGCAGGGCGAGCCGCTGGTCGAGCAGGTCGCGAGCCACGGGTTGCTCGAGTTGTCGTGCATCGTGGTCGCCGCCGCGGCCGGTCTGCGGCTGGGCGAGGCGATCCTCCGCCCCGGACGCCGCAAGCGCGGCGACGCGCTGGTCGACGAGGCGCGCGGCGCGGTCGAGACCGTGATCGGCACGGCGCCGTGGCTGGTGGTGGCGGGGTTCGTGGAGGGGTACGTGTCGCCGCAGGGG
>JALZEZ010000348.1 GCA_030861775.1 Actinomycetota bacterium | reverse complement strand
GCGTGGACCTCGGCCGCGGGCCGCGTCCCGTCGATCCGCCGCCAGCGCTCCGGGTCGGCCGCCGCCTGGCGCTCGTAGGCCTCGGCCACCCGGCGCTGGAGGTCGCCGCCCTCGTCCTCGAAGCGGTCGAGCCGGCCGGCGCGCTCGCCCGCCACGCCGGGATCGACCTCGAGCAGGAAGGTCAGGTCGGGCACCAGCCGCGCGGTGGCGAACTCGTTGACCTGCGCGACGTGCTCCACCCCGAGCCCGCGCGCCTCGCCCTGGTAGGCGAGCGAGGAGTCGAGGTAGCGGTCGGAGACCACGACCTTCCCCTCGCCCAAGGCGGGCCGGATCACCTCGTCCACGAGCTGCGCCCGCGCCGCGGCGAACACGAGCGCCTCGGCCCGGCCGCTCATGGGGACGGTCCCCTTGATCAGGTCGCGCAGCGCCTCGCCGAGCTCGGTGCCCCCCGGCTCCCGCACCGCGAGCGCCCGCTCCCCCAGCGCCTCGGCCAGCATCCCGGCCTGGGTCGTCTTCCCCGATCGGTCGATTCCCTCGAAGGTGACGAAGAGGCCGGGCACGCGGCCGACGATACCGGCGGGGGAGGCGTCCGCCGCCCGGCCGCGTAGATTGCAGGCGGTGCGTGCCCTCGTGACAGGCGGAGCCGGTTTCATCGGCTCGAACCTCGTGGACGCCCTGCTCGCCCGCGGCGACCAGGTGACCGTCTTCGACAACCTCACCACGGGCAAGCGCGAGAACCTCGAGCAGGCGCTCGGGAACGGCGCCGAGCTGGTCGAGGGCGACGTGCGCGACCCGGACGCGGTCGCCGCGGCGGCCGAGCGGGCGAAGCCCGAGGTGGTCTTCCACCTGGCCGCCCAGATCGACGTGCGCAAGTCGATGGAGGACCCCGCCTACGACGCGCGCGTGAACGTCGAGGGCTCGATCAACGTGCTCCAGGCCGCCCGGTCGGCGGGGGTGCGGCGGGTGGTCAACACGAGCACCGGCGGAGCGATCTACGGCGAGGCCCAGCAGATCCCGGCCCCCGAGTCGCACCCGAACGCGCCAGAGGCGCCGTACGGCCAGTCGAAGTACGCGGCCGAGGGCTACGTGGAGCTGTTCCAGCGCCTCCACGGGCTGTCGGGGGTCTCGCTGCGCTACGGCAACGTCTACGGCCCGCGCCAGGACCCGCTAGGCGAGGCGGGCGTGATCGCGATCTTCTGCGGCCGTCTCAAGTCCGGCGAGCGCCCCACCGTCTTCGGCGACGGCCTCCAGACCCGCGACTACATCCACGTGGACGACGTGGTGCGGGCCAACCTCGCCGCCGCCGAGTCCGGCGCGACCGGCCCGATCAACATCGGCACCGGCGTCGAGGGGACCGTGCTCGAGCTGATCGAGGCCCTCGCCCCGCACGCGCACGCCGACTTCTCCCCCGACCACCAGCCCGAGCGCCCGGGCGAGGTCCGCCACATCGCGATCGACTCCTCCCGCGCCCGCGACGAGCTGGGCTGGGAGGCCCAGATCCGGCTGCCCGAGGGGATCGAGCAGACGCTCGCCAGCTACGAGTAGCGGCTCATCGCACCCGCGCTTGCGCCGTGGTGCACAATTCGGTGTCGTGCCCCGGGCAGCCAGGGGGTTTGGGGGCTTGGCTGCCGCGCTCGTAGTCATCGCCTGCGCGGCCGCGCCCGCCATGGCGGACACGAAGGTCGTCGCCTTCGACGACCTCGCCCCCGGCACCGAGGTCACCGACCAGTACCGGGCCAGCCACGGCGTCCACTGGGCGGAGGCCGATCCCGGCTTCGAGCCGCTGATCAAGTCCGCCCCCGCCCAGGCCCGCTCCCCCAGCCAGGTGGCCGGCATCGCGAACTGCGCCGGCGCGGGCGACTGCGAGTTCTTCAACCCCGCCACCTTCGGGCGGCTCGACAACTCGGCGCGCGCCGTGTCGGTGTACGTCGGCTACCTCGGCAGCGGCTCGGACACCGCCGGGCTCACGCTGCGGGCCCGCAACTCCGCGGGCACGGTGATCGACACCGCCGGGCCGGTCACCGTCACCCGCGGCGCCGCCTTCACCCAGAGGCTCGAGGTCCGCGTGGACGACCCGGTCATCGCCTCGTTCGAGCTCCGCGCCGACTCGGGCTTCGACCAGAACAAGGACCTGGCGATGGACGACCTCGCCATCGAGTACCCCGACGCGCCGCCGCCGCCCGACTTCAGCTTCGCCGGCGGCACCGCGCCCGAGAACGTGCGCGAGGGCAGCTCCGTCGAGGTGCCGATCGACGTCAACCGGATCAACGGCTCGAACGGCGACGTGACGATGAGCGTCGACGGGCTGCCGCCCGGGATGACCGCCTCGTTCGCGCCGAACCCGGTGCCGGGCACCGAGTCGCGCACGGTGATGACGCTCAGCGCCAGCGACCGCGCGACGCCGTCGGACCAGTACACCGACATCACGATCACCGGCACGCCCGCGCCGGGCGCCGGCTCGGCTCCCCGGAGCATCACGAAGCCCGTGCGGGTGGTCCCGAACTGCGACCGGCGGATCCGCTTCGACTACGTGGACGCCCGCACCGACGACTGCCTGGCCAAGGTCGGAACCGAGTACCACGCCACGAACACCGAGGTGCGCCTCAACGGGCTGGTGATCAAGCCGGCCGACGACTCGCGTCCGACGCTCGTGATCGACCCCGAGAAGAAGTTCGTGAGGGGCAAGGAGAAGACCATGCCGTTCACGGTCTCGGTCGACTCCGACCCCGACATCCCGATCTACGCCGGGCCGGTGCTCGACTGGACCTTCGGCGGCAGCGGGAGCGGGCCGCGCAAGGTCATCGGGCTGAACGCGAACGTCGTCTCGTTCCTGAAGAGCCTGCCGATCAGGTCGATGGAGGTCTGGTTCCTCAAGGACGGCAAGGCCGACGTGAAGCCGACGGTCAGGCTCGGCTTCTGGCCGTTCAACTACTTCGGCGCGATCACCGCGGCGACGACGTTCACCACGAACAACGACAGCGGGCCGGACTTCAGCGGCCTCGAGCTGAAGCTCGACAAGGTGAACGCGCTGGCGCTCGAGCTGCGCGACGTCTCCCTCAGGTGGAGGGAAGGAGGCACTTGGTCGGGGGCGGCCAAGCTGGTGCTGAAGTTCTCCAAGCCGTACACGATCGGCGCCGGCCTGGGGATCAAGAACGGCAACTTCGACTTCGCGCGCGGGAGCGTCGGCGGGCTGAACTACCCGATCGGGTCGGGGATCTACCTCCAGTCGATCGGGGTGGAGGTGCGCGCGAGCCCGCGCAGCATCGAGGGCAACATCGGGCTGAGCGCCGGGCCCTCCGTGCGGGGGGTCAAGGCGGTGACCTTCGGGGGCGGGGTGAAGGCCACCCTCGCCGACCCGTTCGTGATCGAGGTGAACGGCAACGCCAAGGTGGCCGACCGCTACGAGATCGGCAAGGCGTTCCTGCGCTACTCGTCGACGGGCCTGTTCGAGTTCGGCGGCGAGGTCGACGTGGACATCTGGCGCCTCGACCTCGAGGGTGAGATCGAGGGCTGGGTGGACGGGCTCGAGGCCTTCAACGTCGAGGGGCGGATCGAGGCCTGCCTCGACGTGTGGGGGCCGAACCCGTGCGGCAGCGCCAAGGCCATCTTCTCCAGCAAGGGCGTGGCCGGCTGCATCGGCGCCTACGGCTACTACGTGGGCGCGGGCGCCACCTGGGACCTCGACTTCGACGCCTTCACCGGCTGCGACCTGAAGCCGTACCGCGAGCAGAAGCCGCAGGGCCTGCGGCGCGCGGCGGTGCAGAGCCGGACGACGCTGCCGAAGGGCCTGCGCAGCGCCGCGTGGGAGCTGACCGGCCAGGGCGGGCCCCCGGGCGTGACCGTAATGGGGCCGGGCGGCGTGGCGGTGAGCGCGAACCGCGACACGCCGGTCGTCCAGCAGGGGCCGGTCCTGATCCAGCTCCGCGAGGACGGCACGACGTTCGTGCTGGTGGACCGGCCGGCCGGCGGCCAGTGGACGATCTCCGACGACGACACGGTCCCGATCACGCGCGTGCGCGAGGCGCGCGGGATCCCGGACCCGTCGGTCAGGGCGGTCGTGCGCGGGCGCGGGCAGCGCCGCGTGCTGAGCTGGCGACTGCGGCCGATCCCCGGCCAGCGGGTGCGCCTCGCCGAGGTGGGGCCGAGCGTGCGCAACGTGATCGCGACCACCAGCTCGCGCCGCGGGTCGGTGCGCTTCCGCCCGGCCGCGGGCCCGGCCGGCAAGCGCTCCATCGT
>JALZEZ010000012.1 GCA_030861775.1 Actinomycetota bacterium | reverse complement strand
CCACCGTCGAGCTTCACCCCCACGCGCTCGGCCACGACGTCCAGGTCGGTGCGGTGCTTCACGATGATGCTCATCGTCCGCTCGAACACCGACCCGTCGATGTCGTCGGCGCCGAGCATCAGGAGCGCCCGCGCCCAGTCGATCGACTCAGCGATCGAGGGCGGCTTCTTCAGGTCGAGCCCGCGCACCAGGTGCACGACCTCCACCAGCTTGCGGGCCACCGTCTCCGACAGCTCCGGCTCGTGCAGCCGCACGATCTCGAGCTCGCGCTCCACGTCCGGGTAGTCGAGCCAGAGGTAGAGGCAGCGGCGCTTGAGCGCCTCGGTCAGCTCGCGCGAGTTGTTCGACGTGAGCAGCACCAGCGGCCGCGACTTGGCCTCGACCACGCCCAGCTCCGGGATCGAGATCTGGAACTCGGAGAGCACCTCGAGCAGCATCGCCTCGAACTCCTGGTCGGTCTTGTCGATCTCGTCGATCAGCAGGACCACCGGGGCGTCGGTGGAGATCGCCTCGAGCAGCGGGCGGGTGAGCAGGAACTCCGGGCCGAAGATGTCCTCCTGCACGTCGTCCCAGCCGGCGTCGGTGGCCTCCACCTGGATCCGCAGGAGCTGCTTCTTGTAGTTCCACTCGTAGAGGGCCTTGGCCTCGTCGAGGCCCTCGTAGCACTGGAGCCGGATCAGCGAGCGGCCGGTCGCGCGCGACAGCGCCTTGGCCAGCTCGGTCTTGCCCACGCCAGCGGGCCCCTCCACGAGGACGGGCTTCCCCATCTTGGCGGCGAGGAACGCGACCAGCGCGGTGGACTCCCCGGCGAGGTAGCCCACCTCACCGAGGCCTTCGCGCATGGCGTCGACGCTGGCGGTGGGTTCGGCCACCCCACGAAGGATACTTTCGCCGTGCTCGCCGCCCTGACCGCCCTCCTCGCGGACCACAACCTGCCGGACATCAACCCCGACCCGGGCCCCTACCTGGCCCTCCTCGGGCTGGGCTTCCTGGTCGGCGCGCTGGGCCATCTGTTCAAGGTCAAGCTGATGATCGCCGCCGGCATCCTGATGATCTTCTGCGCGACGATCCTCATCCCGCTGTACGTGCAGCTCTCGCGCGGCTGATCCGCGTGTAAAGAGACCAGCCGCCCTGTTTCGTCCCCCCCGCCGGGGGACGGGGCTCAAGCAGCCCCGTGGGCCGCCGATCACATCGGAGGACCCATGGAATGGACCGAGGCTCACGTCCGGCGGCTGTTCTGGCGCGCCGGATTCGGGGCGACGCCGGATGAGGCCAGTCGCTTCGCACAGGCGGGCATGGACGCCACGCTGCGATTCCTCCTGCGCGGAGACGGCGGGCCCGAGCTCGAGGGCCCCGAGCCGCGCATCGACGGCCAGCCGCTCGACCCGGTGAACGAGTGGGGCCACGACGGCCTCTGGTGGCTCGACCGCATGGTCCGCACCCGCCGCCCGCTCGTGGAGAAGATGACGCTCTTCTGGCACGACCACTTCGCGACCACCGACGCGGACACCCCCCACCTGCTGCGCCAGAACCAGATGCTCCGCAAGCGGGGGCTCGGGAGCTTCCGCACGCTGGTCCGCGAGGTCACGCGCGACCCGGCCATGCAGCTCTTCCTGTCGCTGGCCGGCTCGACCAAGTGGGCGCCCAACGAGAACTACGCGCGCGAGCTGATGGAGCTGTTCACGCTCGGCTCGGGCTACACCGAGCGTGACATCCGCGAGGCCGCCCGCGCGCTGACCGGCTTCGAGGCGCGCTGGGACGACGGCCGCTTCCAGGGCATCCGCTACCGCAAGGAGTGGCACGACACCGGCAAGAAGCGCATCTTCGGCAAGCGCGGCAACTTCGACTGGAAGGACGTCTGCAACCTCGTCTGCGACCACAGGCGCCACCCGCCGTTCATGGTCGAGAAGCTCTGGCGCTTCTTCGTGACCGACCCGCTCGACGCGCGCACGCGCAAGGCGCTGGTCAAGACATACACGCGCGCGAAGCTGCGCATCGAGCCGGTGGTCGCCCAGATCCTGGCCCACCCGGCGCTGTATGCGCGGCTCGACCGGCCCGACATGGTCAAGTCGCCGGTGGTGTTCCTCGCGGGGATGCTGCGCGCGGTGGGCGCCGGGGTCCAGCGCGACAGCTGGACCTGGCTCTCGGACCAGATGGGCCAGCGGCTCTTCGACCCGCCGTCGGTGGCCGGCTGGGACTGGGGGCCGGCCTGGATGTCCACCAACACGATGCGCAGCCGCTTCCAGGCGGTCACCTACCTGATGACCGACGACGGCCCGCTCGACGTGCCCGACAAGTCCACCCCGCTCACCCTCTCCCCGGCCGACGCCATCGAGCAGGCCCGCGCGGCCACCGGCCGGCCCTGGACCTCGCCCGAGACCGACGCCGCCCTCGAGCGCCTGGCCACCACGATGGTCGCCGGCCTCAAGACCTGGGAGCGCCAGCACCGCGCCGACGCGCGCCAGCGGGCGCTCCGCCACCTCCTCCTCTCCGGCCCCGACGCCCAGCTCCACTGATGCCCAGAAACGTCCACCGCGCCTGCGACGACTTCCACGCCACCCGCGAGGCGACCCGCCGCGCGTACCTCGACCCCGGGATCACCCGCCGCCAGGTGCTGGCCCGCGGGATCGGCGCGGGCCTGGCCATCTACGCCTCGCGGGCGCTCTCGCTGGCCGACGTGTTCGGCGCCGCCGAGGCCTCCGCGGCCGCCGCGCCCGACGCCCCGGTGCTGGTCTCGGTCTTCCTGCCCGGCGGCTGCGACCTGCTCGACAGCTTCGTCCCGCTCGGCCAGTACGGGCGCTACGCGGACATGCGGCCGAAGCTCCGGCAACGCGACCCGGCCGAGCTCGGCAGCACCGGCCTCGGCCTGCACCCGTCGCTCACGGCCGGAACGAACGGCGGCTTCAAGGGCCTCTTCGAGCAGGGCAAGGTCGGCCTGCTGCCCGGCATCGACTACGCCAACCCCGACCTCTCTCACTTCCACTCGCGCCACTTCTGGGAGACCGGCCTCGTCACGCAGTCCGCGGCCACCGGCTGGCTCGGGCGGATGCTCGACCGCGACGGCTCGGCCGACAACCCGCTCCAGGGCATCTCGCTGTCGGGCACGCTGTCGCCGCTGCTGCGCTCGGCCGGCGCGCCGGTGGCCGCCGTCCACTCGCCCAACAACGCGCAGTTCTGGCTGCCGGGCACCTGGGGCGCCTCGCACGAGATCGCCATGGCCGCCTACTCCGAGATGGCCGCCCGCGACGGCGGCAGTGCCGGCGAGCGCGCGGCGACCACGGCCGCCCGCCTGGCCAAGCAGGTGGCCGACCGCCTCGCGCCCTTCCGCCACGACGACGACGAGCCCAACCCGCTCGCGCCGCCGGTGGCCTACCCGCGCAACAACGACCTGGGCGAGCGCCTCTCCCAGCTCGCCGGCCTGCTCGCCCAGCCGCTCGGCATCCGCGTGGCGGCGGTGGAGGCCGACGGCGAGTTCGACACCCACGACAGCCAGCCCGGCGACCTCGCCGCCGGCCTGCGGGAGGTCAGCGAGGCCCTCTCCGCCTTCCAGGCCGACCTCGAGGCCCGCGGCCTCGCCGACCGCGTGCTGACATTCGTCTGGTCAGAGTTCGGACGCCGCCCGGAGGAGAACGAGTCGTCCGGGACCGACCACGGCGCCGGCGGCGTGGCCTGGGTCCAGGGCACCCGCGTCCGCTCCGGCGTCCTCACCGACTACCCGAACCTGGGCCGGCTCGACCGCCAGGACAACCTCGAGGTCACGGTCGACTTCCGGCGCGTCTACTGCTCGCTGCTCGAGCAGTGGCTGGGCTCGGACGCCGGCGCCGTGATCCCGGGCGCGGGCGGCTTCGGGCGGCTGGAGCTGGTCTCGTGAGTCGCGCGCGCGCGAGCGTCGGCGTGGCGCTCGCCCTGGCCGTTGCGGCCGCCGCCGGGCCCGCCGCGGCCGACGACCCGCTCGGCGTGAAGGGCACGTCGGTCGGCGTCTCCGAGCGGGAATTCCGGATCTCGCCGTACCGCCGGACGGTCCCAACCGGAACCGTCAAGTTCAACGTTAGGAATTACGGCGAGGACGTCCACGACCTCGTCGTGCTGAGCCCCGGCGGCAGGACCCTCGGCACCACCGGCGAAATCGGCGCGGGTGAGGGCTCGGTTCTCCGACTCAAGCTGCGCAAAGCCGGGGTCTATCGCCTCGTGTGCACCCAGGCCGACCATGCTGCCCGCGGAATGAAGAGCCGGATCACGGTACGTGCTACGCGCCGCTGATGAACCGGGGGGCCGCCCGCGGCGTACCCCCCTTTCGGGTGGCGGAACTCGCTTAACGGAAATTCGCCCTAGCGAAGCGCCGCTGGCGGTGTTACGGTCACCCCAGGTAGGGGACTCGTGCCCTCGGGTCCTCCTGCCGATGGACTCGCTTATGCCCAGACGACTGGCTGCGCCCTCCACCCTCCCCAGCTTCCGCGTGCTCGCGATGTGCGCGGCGTTCGTCCTCGCGCTGCTCGCGCTGGCGGCCCCGGCCTCCGCCGCGGTCACGCAGAAGCAGGCGGCGAAGAAGGCCCTCGCGGCGCTGGGCACGGAGAAGCGCACCGACGCGGTGATCGTCTTCGGGCTCCCGAGCCGGGTCCGCGCCGGCACGGCGATACAGCAGGCCGGCACGAACAAGCCGACCACAGGCTCCACGCGCGGGCTGAACTCGAAGCTGCGCCAGGCGGGCGTCCGCACCGTCCGGCCCCCGGTCGTCCTGCGCGGCTTCTCGGACGAGCGGTTCTACTTCTTCTACGAGGACCGGGGCCCGTTCATGCTCTACCAGCACCCGGGCCGGGTCGCGATCGTCGGCGCCGACAGCGGCCGGGTCAAGGTCTCGAAGACGATCCTGTGGCCGCCGATGGTGAACGGCCGCCTGCCCGCCTTCCTCAAGAGCGCGAAGGCCTACCGCTCGTCCAAGTACCAGGTCCTCAACCGCCCCTGGACCGTGCCGGGCCAGGTCAAGCTGCCGCGGACCCCCCCGCGCGTGAATCGCAACGTCTTCGACCTCGACCCGTTCGGCCCCGGCCGGCCGCTGCCGAGCCTCGGCAACTCGAAGTCGATCGCCGGCCGTCTCGCGGCCGAGCGCTCGTGCGTCCTGCGCGTGACCGACACGCTGCCCACCTTCTGGAACGTCAACGAGCTGAACCTGACCCGCTCCTACGTGGGCACTCTCTTCGAGCAGCTCGAGCGTGACGACGCCGGCTTCATCGACGACCGCTACGGCGCGCGCACGGGCGAGTCGCTCGACGAGGCGGTCGACCGCCTGATCGGGAAGGGCTGCAAGGACATCCTGCTCTACATCGCCGGCCAGGGCTACGACTCGGGCGGCGAGCCGGTCATCCACCTGGGCACCTCGGTCCGGGGCGGCCTGATCGCCCAGCAGAACATCTCGGCGGGCGACCTGCGCGAGATCGTCGCGGACCGGGCCGGGACCACCTTCAAGTTCAAGATCGACGCGCCGTACGCGGCCGGGATGATCGGCCGCCTGCGCGACCTGCCGAACGTCCTGCTGATCGAGACCCCCGCCAACGGCGGCCAGGGCGCGTTCGCGTTCGTCCCGCAGATCGAGGCCGGCGGCGAGATGGTCAACCAGAACCAGAACCCGGCCGGCCTGCTCGAGTTCACCAACTGCGAGCTCGTCGGCCTGAAGGCGTTCTTCGAGTCGGCCGCCGAGATCGACAAGGTCGTCCAGGCGCAGAACGAGGGCGTCTCGTTCCTGGTCGAGATGCTCGCCCGCTCGCACGAGCTCTGCGCTGCCCAGGGCGCCGGCTTCTGGGACGAGCTCGGCCTCCAGCCGCAGCTCTACACGGCCAAGCGCGGCTCGGGCAATCCCACGAACCGCCCGCCGAGCGCCGACAAGCAGGACGTCACCGTCAACGAGGACACGCCGAAGAGCATCACGCTCGGCGCCTCCGACCCCGACGGCGACCCGCTCACCTACACGATCACCAAGCAGCCCGACCACGGCGATCTGACGGGCAGCGGCCCCAACCGCACCTACACGCCGGACCCGGACTACACCGGCAAGGACGACTTCAGCTTCAAGGTCACGGACGACAACGGCGCGGAATCCAACACCGCCAAGGTCGACATCACCGTCGTCGAGGGCAACGACCCGCCGGTCCTGACCACCTCGGCCGGCTCCTCGGGCCCGTACGCCGAGAACGCGGCCGCCGCCGTGGACATCGACACCGGCCTGACCGTCAGCGACCCCGACGACACCAACCTCGAGGGCGCGACGGTCCAGATCACGAACCTCCAAGCCGGCGACAAGCTCGACTTCACCGACCAGCTCGGGATCACCGGCACCTACGACAGCGGGACCGGCATCCTCACGCTGACCGGCTCGGCCACCGTCTCCGACTACCAGACCGCCCTGCGCGACGTCGGATACCACAACCCGACCAACCACGACCCGGACGCGACCAAGACCTTCGAGTTCAAGGTCAGCGACGGCGACCTCCAGAGCACGGCCGCGACCAAGTCGATGACGGTCACCAAGGACAACGACGCGCCGACGGTCACGACCACGGCCTCGACGCTGAACTACAACGAGGGTGACGGCCAGCAGAAGGTCGACGACCAGGTCGCCGTGGCCGATCCGGACTCGCAGCTCCAGAGCGCAGAGGTCAAGATCAGCGCCAACCATCATCAGGCCGAGGACGACCTGGTCCTTCCGGCGCAGCCCGGCCTGACGATCAACTACAACGACGGGACCGGGACGCTCACGATCACCGGCACCGCCTCGGTGGCCACCTACCAGACCGCCCTGCGCGACGTCCGCTACGTCAACAACTCGGAGAACCCCTCGGGGGACATCCGCGAGGTCTCGTTCAAGGTCCAGGACACGACGTCCCTGGACAGCACCCCCGCCACTCGTGACGTCGACGTCGTGCCGGTCAACGACAACCCGGTGGCCAACGACGACTCCGGCACGGCCACCGAGGACGACCCCGCGCTCGCGGTCCCGGTGCTGTCGAACGACACCGACGCCGAGGGCGACGCGATCACGATCAGCGGCGCCACCGACCCGGCCAACGGCACGGTCGTCCTCACCGGCGGCAGCCCCGGCGCCCACACCGGCCTGACCTACCAGCCGGATCCGGACTACTGCAACAACCCGCCGAGCCCGCCGGCCGACACGTTCACCTACACGGTCAACGGCGGCGACACGGCCACGGTCTCGATGACGGTCACCTGCACGCCGGACAACCCGGTCGCGAACGACGACTCGCGCACGGTCAACGAGGACTCCGGTGCCACGAGCTTCACCGTCCTCTCGAACGACACCGACGCGGACGGCGACGCGATCGACATCACGAACGTGACCGATCCGGCCAACGGCACCGCGACGGTCGTCGACGGCAGCCCGGACCAGATCAGCTACACGCCGGACGCGAACTACTGCAACAACCCGCCCGGCGGCGCGCCCGACACGTTCACCTACACGGTCAACGGCGGCGACACGGCCACGGTCTCGGTCACGGTCGACTGCGTGAACGACGCGCCGGTGGCCAACGACGACACGGCCACGGTCAACGAGGACTCCTCGAACAACTCGATCACGGTCATCGCGAACGACACCGACGTCGAGAGCGACGCGATCGAGATCACGAACGTCAGCGACCCGGCCAACGGGACCGCCACGATCGTCCAGGGCAGCCCCGACACGATCGAGTACACGCCCGACGCCAACTACTGCAACAACCCGCCCGGCGGCGCGCCCGACACGTTCACCTACACGGTCAACGGCGGCGACACGGCCACCGTGTCGGTCACCGTCAACTGCTCGGACGACAACCCGGTGGCGAACGACGACACGGCGACCGTCAACGAGGACTCCGCGAACAACAGCATCGCGGTGGTCGCGAACGACACCGACGTCGAGAGCGATCAGGTCGAGATCACCAACGTCAGCGACCCGGCCAACGGGACGACGACGATCGTCCAGGGCAACCCCGACACGATCGAGTACACGCCCGACCCGAACTACTGCAACAACCCGCCCGGCACGACGCCCGACACGTTCACCTACACGGTCAACGGCGGCGACACGGCCACGGTCTCGGTCACGGTCACCTGCGTCGACGACGCGCACGTCGCGAACGACGACACCAAGACCGTGAACGAGGACTCCTCGGGCACCGGCAACGACATCGACGTCACCGCGAACGACACCGACGTCGAGAACGACCAGGTCGAGGTCACGAACGTCTCCGACCCGGCCAACGGGACCGCGACGATCGTCCAGGGCAACCCGGACAAGGTCAACTACGTCCCGGACGCCAACTACTGCAACAACCCGCCCGGGACCACGCTCGAGACCTTCACCTACACGGTCGCCGGCGGCGACACCGCCACCGTCACGGTCACGGTCGACTGCGACGACGACAACCCGGTCGCGGTCGACGACGCGGCGACGGTGGGCGAGGACTCCGGCGCCAACGAGATCGACGTGCTCGCCAACGACACCGACGTCGACGGCGGCGCGAAGACCGTCCAGGCGAAGACGGACGGCTCGAAGGGCACCGTGCAGATCACGATGGCCGGGGCGAAGGTCGAGTACACGCCGAACGCCAACGAGTGCGGTGCCGACAGCTTCGAGTACACGCTGAACGGCGGCAGCACGGGGACGGTCAACGTGACCATCACCTGCGTGAACGACGCCCCGGTGGTGGACCTCAACGGCGAGGCCAACCCGGGCATCAACACCACCGCGACCTTCACCGAGACCCTCATTCCGGGCTCCGGCGACGTGACGCTGGCCCCGAACGCCGACACCTCGGACGTCGACGACACGAACCTCGAGTCGGCCACGATCACGCTGACCAACCGGCCCGACGGGCTGGCGGAGTCGCTGTCGGTCGACACCACGGGCACCACGATCGTGTCGAGCGGCTACGACAGCGGCACTGGCGTGCTCACCCTCACGGGCTCCGCCTCGAAGCAGGACTACGAGACGGTCCTGCGGACGGTCAGCTACGACAACACCGCGGCGCCGCCCACGCCGACCAACCGCACGGTCGAGTTCAAGGTCAACGACGGCGACGTGGACTCCACGGTGGCCACCGCCACGGTCACGGTCGTCCCGCTGAACCTCCCGCCGGCGGTCGACCTGAACGGCACCGACGAGGGCGGCCAGAACGAGACCGCGACGTTCACCGAGAACGGGTCCGCGGTGAACATCACCGACTCCGACGCCGACCTCAGCGACGCCGACGACACCGACCTGGTCTCGATGACGGTCACGCTGACCAACCGGCCCGACGGCGCGGCCGAGTCGCTGTCCGCCGACGTGACGGGCACCTCGGTCGTCAACGGCGGCTACAACAGCGGCACGGGCGTCCTGACCCTCTCGGGCACCGCCCCGCTGACCGAGTACGAGACCGTCCTCAGGACCGTCAAGTACAACAACACCTCGAACACCCCGGACACCACCGACCGCGTGGTCGAGTTCAAGGTCAACGACGGCCAGGACGACTCGAACACCGCCACCAGCAACGTCGGCGTGGTGGCGGTCAATGACCCGCCGGTCAACACCGTGCCCGGCGGCCAGACGCTCGACGAGGACAGCTCGAAGACCTTCTCGAGCGGGAACTCGAACCAGATCTCGGTCGCCGACGCCGACGCCGGCACGAACCCGCTCAAGGTGACCCTGAGCGTCACCAACGGCACGCTCACGCTGAACGGCACGACCGGCCTGAGCTTCGCCTGCGGCACCTGCGCGGGCGACGGCACGAGCGACCAGACGATGACCTTCACCGGCAGCCAGGCGGACATCAACGCCGCGCTGAACGGCCTGATCTACGTCCCGAACTCGAACTTCAACGGCGCCGACACGCTCACGATCACCACCGACGACCAGGGGAACACCGGCTCCGGCGGCGCGCAGAGCGACACCGACAACGTCGGGCTCACGGTCACCGCGGTCAACGACGGCCCGACCAACACCGTCCCCGGCGCGCAGCAGGTCGACGAGGACGAGGCGCTCACGCTCAGCAGCGGCAACGGCAACGCGCTCTCGACCGCCGACCCGGACTCGGGCGCGAGCGACGTGCGCGCCACGCTCGACGTGGACAACGGCACGATCACGCTGGCCACGATCGCCGGCCTGAACTTCGCCTGCGTCGGCTGCCAGGGCGACGGCGCGGGTGACGCCACGATGGTCTTCGAGGGCACCGTGGCCGAGATCAACGCCGCCCTGGACGGCATGGCCTACCAGGGCACGCTGAACTACAACGGCCCGGACACGCTCACGTTCACCGTCAACGACCTCGGCAACTCCGGCACCGGCGGCGCGCTACAGGATCAGGACACGGTGGCCATCACGGTCAACCCGGTCAACGACGCGCCGAGCACGGACAGCGAGACCTTCGGCGGCGCCGGCAGCCTCAACGACCAGGCGCACGGCAACACGACCTACCAGGTCGACGACCCGAGCGACGACAAGTCCGCCCCGACGAACCCGCACACCGAGATCACCGGCGACATCCTCGACGGCGACGCCGACGTGGACGGCCCCGGCCCGCTGATCGTCCAGAGCGCGGGCTCCGACGCCGGCGCCACCAACGGCCAGACCGCCGACGGCGGCACGGTCACGGTCGAGTCCGACGGCGACTTCGTCTACCAGCCGCCGGCCACCGTGAGCTGCGACAACGGGACCGACTCGTTCAACTACAAGATCTCCGACCAGGCCAACTCCGGCGGCGGCCCGATCCCGGGCACCGCGATCGGCACCGTGACCATCCACCTCGAGGGCTGCGTCTGGTACGTGCACAACAACGCCGCGGGCAACGCCGGCACGGCCACCCAGCCGTACGACACGCTGGCCCAGGCCGAGACCGCCTCGGGCGCCAACCACACGGTCTTCGTCTTCAACGGCGACAACACCGACCTCAACTACGCCACCGGCTTCGCGATGAACTCCGGCGAGCGCCTGATCGGCGAGCACGAGGGCCTCACGGTCGACCAGGACCAGGGCGGCTCGATGACCGCCGACAGCCTGCACCCGGCCAACCCCGGCGCGCACCCGACGCTCAGCGCCCTCAACGAGGACGTGGTCGATCTCGACGACGGCAACGAGGTGCGCGGCTTCGAGCTCAACCCGGGCGGCAACGGCAGCGGCATCGCGGGCGCCTCGGGCGACACCGGCGGCGCCACGATCGACGACGTGAACATCCTCGACAGCGGCGTGGCGGGCATCCAGCCGGGCCTCGAGCTCGACTCCACCACCGGCACGTTCAACATCTCGAACATCGTGGTGAACAACAGCGGCGCGGCCTCGCCGCCGAACACCGCCACCGGCGTGCGGCTGAACAACGCCGGCACCGTGAACTTCAACCCGACCGGCCAGACCTCGATCACCACCTCCGGCGCCAAGGGCCTCGACGCGATCGGGACGAACATGGGCAGCGGCTCGACGTTCGACGACATCACGGTGAGCGGCTCGAGCGCCGGCGGCGTGAACCTGCTGAACACGACCGGCACCACGACCTTCGGCGACGGCACCGGCACGGACCTGAGCCTGACGACCACCAGCGGCTCCGCCGGTGCGTTCGTCGTCTCGAACGGCGGCACCGTGAGCGTGGCCGCGGCGGGCGCCGACGACGTGCACGCCACGGGCGGCCCGGCGATCGACGTGGTCGGCACCAGCGGCCCGACGCTCGCGTTCGACGACGTCGACTCGACCAACTCGGCCAACGACGGCATCAACCTCGACGGTCTCGGCACCGGCACCTTCTCCGGCACGAGCGGCGACATCGCCGGCGCGTCGGGCATCTCGTTCGACCTGAACGGCGGCTCCGGGGCGATCACGTACCCGGGCAACTTCGGCAACGGCTCCGGCACGACGGCGTTCGACATCACCGGGCGCACCGGCGGCGTGGTCTCGCTCTCCGGCCCGGTCAGCGACACCAACGACGCCGGCGGTCAGCTCAACCTGGCCGGCAACAGCGGCGGCTCGACCGTCTTCTCCGCCGCCACCAAGCAGTTCAACACCGGCGCGACCGACGCGGTCAACTTCCTGTCGAGCAACGGCCACACGTTCGTGCTCTCCGGCGGCGGCACCGACATCGACACGACCACCGGCAGCGGCCTCACCGCCAGCGACGCGGGCACCATCGAGGTCAGCGGCAGCGGCAACACGCTCGACAAGACCGGCGCCGGGAACCGCGGCCTGAACATCTCCGACACCGACATCGCCGCGGCGGACGTGACCTTCCAGCGCATCCGCACCGACGGCGCGCTGACCGGCATCCGCCTGAACAACACCGGCAGCCTCGGCAACCTGGCCGTAACTGGCGGCGGCGGCACCTGCACCAACGCCGACCAGAGCGGCTGCTCGGGCGGCGAGATCGAGAACGGCACCGGCGCCGACAGCTCGAGCGCCACCCCGGACGGCACCGGCATCGTGCTGAACGCCACCGACGCTCCGTCGCTCACCCGCATGTGGATCCACGGCCATTCGAACTACGGCATCCGCGGCACCGACGTGGACGGCTTCACGCTCGCGAACAGCGTGATCAACGGCACCAACGGCACGAACTCGGCCGGCGGCTTCGACGACAGCTCGGTCTACTTCGACAACAACTCCGGGCCCGCGCTGACCGGCTCGGCCTCGGTGACCAACACCCACGTCGAGGGCGGGTTCACCAACAACTTCTGGGTCTCGCAGACCTCGGGCGTGCTGAACCGCCTGACGATGGACGCGCTCACGGTCGGCCACAACAGCACGAGCAACGGCAACCAGGGCCTGATGGTCGAGGGCCTCGGGACCTCCACCACGAACGTCACGCTCCAGAACAGCACGCTGACGGGCTCGCGCGGGATGGTCTCGCAGTTCATCGGCAACGGCACCGGCGGCGGCGACCTCGACATCCACAACACCGACTTCTCGAACAACCACGCCGGGGAGGACAGCGCCAGCGGCCTGCTCGGCATCAACGGCGGCGCCGGCAGCGGCGGCACGTTCAACGTCAACGTGAGCAGCGGCGGGCTCGGGGCCAACAACTTCCAGAGTGCGAGCGGCCACGCCGTGAACATCATCAAGTCGAACGGCTCGGGCAGCCTCACCGGCGCCTTTGACGGCAACGCGATCGGCGTCGACGATCCGAGCGACAACTCCGGCTCGCTGAACGGCAGCGGCCTCCGGTTCCAGCACGCGGGCGGCGGTGGCACGGCCACGATGAACATCACGAACAACACGATCCGCGAGTACAACAACGACGGCATCACGATGCAGGCGAGCGCCGGCGGCGTGGCGGACACCGGCACGTTCAACGCCAACGTCACGGGCAACACCGTCACCGACCCCGGCTCCAACCCGCTCGCCATCGGGTTCAACGGGATCCGGATGACCGCGGGCGTGATCGCCGGCGACGCCTTCACGACGTGCGTACACATCAAGAGCAACAGCGTCGTCGGCTCGAATACGGACCCGGTGGACAACCCAGGGCAGCCGGACATCTTCACGTGGGTCCGCATGAACTCGACGATGCGGCTGCCCGGCTACGCCGGTGGCGCCACCGACGGCACGGCGGTCGGCAACTTCCTGAGGAACCAGAACGACGCGAACCCGAACAGCGCAGGCCTCGAGGCCCCCGCGCCGACGGCACAGGGCTTGGCCTCGAACTCGGGCACCTTCTCCGGTACCGGCACCGGGTGCCCATAACCGACAAGCGACAGATGGGGGGAGCAGGTGGCTGAACCGTTCCTGTCCGAGATCAGGATCTTCTCGTTCAACTTCCCACCCAAGGGGTGGGCCTTCTGCAACGGGCAGGTCATGCCGATCAACCAGAACCAGGCGCTGTTCGCGCTGCTGGGCACGACCTACGGCGGCAACGGGCAGACGACCTTCGGGCTGCCGGATCTGCGCGACAGCGCCCCGATCCACGTGGGCAACGGCCACATCCTGGGCGAGAAGGCCGGCACCACCGCCGTCACGATCACCCAGCAGACGATGCCGCAGCACATCCACTTCGTGAACGCGTCGTCGTCGAACCAGGGCGGCAGTCAGAGCCCGGCGGGCCGGTTCCTCGGGGCGGTGACGAACATGTACCACGACTTCACCACGCCGCAGTCGATCAACCCGGCCACGCTCGGCAACGTGGGCGGCAGCCAGGCGCACACCAACCAGCAGCCGCTGCTGGGGCTGAACTTCTGCATCGCCCTTCAGGGCATCTTCCCGTCCCGCAACTAACTAGAGGGGGTTAGACATGGCACAGCCATACGTCGGTGAGATCCGCATGTTCGGCGGCAACTTCGCCCCCGTCGGGTGGATGTTCTGCGAGGGACAGCAGCTCCCGATCTCGGAGAACGAGACGCTCTACCAGCTCATCGGTACGACCTACGGGGGGGACGGTCAGGAGACCTTCAACCTGCCGGACCTCCAGGGCCGCGTCCCGGTCCACATGGGCAACACGATTCAGCTCGCCGAGAAGACCGGCGTGGAGAGCGTGACGCTCACGACGCAGCAGATCCCGGTCCACAGCCACGCGTACCTGGCGGCGAAGGTCGACGGGAACAACATCAATCCGGTCGGCAACACGATCGCGAACTCGTTCCAGGTCACGCCCTACATCAGCGAGACCCCGTCGGTGCCGTTCAACGCCGCGGCGATAACGCCGACGGGCGGCAGCCAGCCGCACGAGAACCTCCAGCCGTATCTGTGCGTCGATTTCATCATCTCTCTGTTCGGGATCTTCCCGAGCCAGACCTAGGGGGGAAGCAATGGCCGATCCATTCGTTGCTGAGATCAGGATCTTTCCGTTCAACTTCCCGCCCACGGGCTGGGCGTTCTGCGACGGGCAGCTCATGCCGCTGTCCCAGAACACCGCGCTGTTCGCGCTGCTGGGCACCACCTACGGGGGCAACGGCAAGTCGAACTTCGCGCTGCCGAACCTCCAGGGCTCGGTGCCGATGCACCCGGGCCAGGGCCAGGGGCTGAGCCTCTACGACCTGGGCCAGACCGGCGGCGCCGAGAACATCACGCTGCTCGAGTCCGAGATGCCGATCCACTTGCACAGCATGAACTCGTTCACCGCGGCGCCGGCCGACTCCAACAACGTCGGTCCGACCACCGCGTTCGCCATCGCCCAGGGCGGCAATCCGTACCAGTCGGCGTCGAACGGCCAGGCGGCGCCGCAGGTCGTCGCGCCGACGGGCGGCAGCCTGCCGCACAACAACATGATGCCCTACCTCACCCTGAGCTTCTGCATCGCGCTTCAGGGCGTGTTCCCGGCACGCGGATAGACGAGATCGCGCTGCGGTCGGCCGCCGAGGCCGACCGCGATCTCCTCTACGAGGTCTACGCCAGCACGCGCTGGGAGGAGCTCACGCCCGTCGAGTGGGACGAGGCGACCAAGCTCCAGTTCCTGCGCCAGCAGTTCGACGCGCAGGACGCGTACTACAAGGCCAACTACCGCGACACGTCGTACGACGTGATCCTCGTCGGCGGCGAGCCCGCCGGGCGGCTCTACGTTGCCCGCTGGGCGGAGGAGCTGCGGATCGTCGACATCGCGCTGCTGCCGCGCTTCCGCGGCCGCGGGGTGGGCACCACGCTGCTGCGGGGGCTCATGGACGAGGCCGACGCGGCCGGCAAGCCGCTCTCGATCCACGTGGAGGTGAACAACCCGGCCCGCTCGCTCTACGACCGGCTCGGGTTCGAGGAGGCCGAGGACCGCGGGGTGTACGTGCTGATGAGGCGGCCGCCCGCCGCTAGCTGACCACGGCCTCGTAGCGCATCCCCTGCTCGTCCGGCCCGAGCGGGGTGAGGAACAGCTCGAACTCGCCGAGCTCCGCGTGGCGGAGCTTGAAGATCTGCTGCGGCGCGACGCGGCTCGCGTCGGGGTCGTGGAAGAGCAGCATGAAAGGCGTCCGCTTCACGTCCTCCTCCCACTCGGCGGGCAGGGTGTAGGGCGTCTCCGTGCAGTCGGAGAGCGTCACCTCGATCGTCTCGTCGGCGCCGGTGGTCAGCTCGAACGTCTCTCCCACCCGCCCCGCGAACGTCTCCATGACCAGCTCCACCGACACGCGGCGAGCATATACCGCCCTCTATTCTCCGCGCATGGCCGTCCAAGCGCCCTCCGGGCTCGAGGGAGTAGTCGCCTTCCAGACCGAGATCGCCGAGCCCGACAAGGAGGGCGGCGCGCTCCGCTATCGCGGGGTGGACATCGAGGAGCTTGTCGGCAAGGTCCCGTTCGCCAAGGTGTGGGGCCTCCTGGTCGACGGGTCGTACGACCCCGGGATGCCGCCGGCCGTGCCGTACCCGATCCCGCTGCGAACCGGGGACACGCGCGTGGACGTGCAGGCCGGCCTGGCTCAGCTCACGCCGTCGTGGGGCTTCGGGCAGCTACTGGACATCAGCGACGAGCAGGCGCGCGACGAGCTGGCCCGGGCGTCGGTGATGGCGCTCTCGTTCGTGGCCCAGTCCGCGCGCGGGATGGGCGTGCCGCCGGTGCCCGAGCAGGAGGTGGACAAGGCGCGCTCGATCCCCGAGCGCTTCCTGATCCGCTGGCGCGGGGAGGCCGACCCCGACCACGTCAAGGCGATCGACGCCTACTGGATCTCTGCGGCCGAGCACGGCATGAACGCCTCGACCTTCACGGCCCGCGTGGTGGCCTCCACCGGCGCCGACGCCGCCGCGGCGCTCTCCGCGGCGGTGGGCGCGCTGAGCGGTCCGCTCCACGGCGGCGCCCCCTCGCGCGTGCTCCACATGCTCGACGAGGTCGAGGCCAGCGGCGACGCCGAGGGCTACGTGCGGAGCGCCCTCGAGCGCCGCGAGCGCCTGATGGGGTTCGGCCATCGCGTCTACCGGGCCGAGGACCCTCGCGCCCGGGTGCTGCGCCGGACCGCCCGCGAGATCGGGGCACCGCGGCTGGAGGTGGCCGAAAAGCTCGAGCAGGCCGCCCTGGCCCAGCTCGCCGAGCGCTACCCGGACAGGGTGCTGGCCACCAACGTCGAGTTCTGGTCGGCCGTGGTGCTCGACTACGCCGGCGTGCCGCCCGACCTCTTCACCCCGATGTTCGCGTGCGCGCGCGTGGCGGGCTGGTCGGCCCACATCCTCGAGCAGAAGCGCGAGGGCAGGCTGGTGCGGCCCACCGCCGAGTACGTCGGTCCGGCTCCGCGCCCGCCCGAGGACGTCGGCTAGGCCGGTGGAGGCCGCCACCACCAAGCAGGAGGCCCCGGAACAGCAGGGCGTCTCCTCGTTCGCGAAGTCGCTCTTCCTCGGCGAGATCCACGAGGACCTGGTCTTCCCCTACCCGCAACCGTCCGAGGAGCAGCAGGAGAAGACGCGCGAGCTCGTCCGCCAGGCACGCGAGTTCGGCCAGGGCTACGACCAGCGCAAGGTCGAGGAGGACCGCTGGATCGGCGACGACAACATCCGCGAGCTGGGCGAGCGCGGACTGCTGGGTCTCTACGTGGACGAGGAGTACGGCGGGCAGGGGCTGGGGCAGACCGGCTACTGCCGCGTGTCGGAGGAGTTCGCCCAGGTCGACGCGACCCTGTCGGTGATCATGGGCGTGCACCAGTCGATCGGGATGAAGGGCATCGTGCTCTACGGGAACGACGAGCAGAAGGCGCGCTTCCTGCCCGACCTGTGCAGCGGGCGCAAGCTGGCTGCCTTCGCCCTGACCGAGCCCAACGCGGGTTCCGACGCCTACCACGTCGAGTCGCGCGCCGAGCGCCAGTCCGACGGCTCGTGGGTCCTGAACGGGGAGAAGCGCTACATCGGCAACGGCTCGAAGGACGTGCTGGTCACGTTCGCCCGCACCGAGGTCGGCGGCGAGGACCGCCACAGCGCGTTCATCGTCGAGCGGGGGATGGAGGGCTTCGAGGCCGGCCACCGCTACGACACGATGGGCCTGCGCGGCAACGACCTCCGCCACCTGCACTTCAACGACGTCCGGATCCCGCCCGAGAACGTGCTCGGCGAGCCCGGCGAGGGCTTCCGGATGGCCATGCACATCCTCAACAACGGGCGGCTCAGCCTGGGCACGGGCGCGGTGGGAGCCTCCAAGCGCCTGCTCGACGCGATCATCGAGCACGTCCGCGAGCGCAAGCAGTTCGGGCGCCCGATCGGGGACTTCGAGCTGGTCCAGGACAAGATCGGCTGGATGGTCTCGTACACCTTCGGGCTCGAGTCCTCGGCCTACCTGACCACCGGGCTGGTGGACGCCGGCGTGCCCGACTACTCGCTCGAGTCCGCCATCTGCAAGGTCGCCGGCACCGAGTTCATGTGGTACGCGGCCAACCGCGCGGTCCAGCTCAAGGGCGGCGAGGGCTACATGCGCGACCAGTTCTACGAGAAGATGCTGCGCGACATCCGGATCTTCCCGATCTTCGAGGGCGCCAACGACGTGATGCGCGCCTTCATCGCGCTGTCGGGGGTGAAGCCGCTCGGGGAGCAGCTCTCGGAGCTGGGCGACGTGAGCCTGGCCGACCCGATCCGGTCGCTCGGCGTACTGGCCGACTACGCCGCCGGCCGGATCCAGCGCGAGGTGCGGCCGGACCGGATCACCAAGGCGCATCCGGAGCTCGCCTCGCTGGCGGCGCCGGTGACGGACCAGGTCAAGCGGCTGCGGTCGGTGTCGGAGTCGCTGCTGCGCGAGCACCGCAAGGGGATCGCCGAGCGCCAGTTCCAGCAGAAGCGCCTGGCCGGGGCGGTGAGCGACATCTACGCCCAGGTGGCCGTGCTCTCGCGGGTCACCTCGATCTTCGAGGAGCACGGCGTGGAGCCCTCGGGGCAGGAGCGCTACATCGCGGAGACCTTCGTCCCGCGCGCGGCGAAGCGGGTCGACTCGAGCCTCGACCAGATCGAGTCGAACGACGACGAGCGCATGACCGCGATAGCCAAGCTCGCCTACAAGCGCGGCGAGTACGGCTACGCGCTGTTCGACGACTGATCCCCCAATCGGAGGATCCGCCCACTGTCGCTCGGCCGGGTGGCTTAGTGTGAGCGCGTGGGGCTCCTTTCGCGGGCAGCGGTCCTTGCGCTGGCGCTGATGGCGACGGCCTCGCCCACCGCGGGGCAGGTACCGCCCGGCCAGCCGGGCGACGGGGGTGACTTCACCTGGACAGTGCCGGACCGGCTGATCCTCGGCCGCGGTGATGTCCCGATCTACCAGAACGACGCGAAGCAGGTTCCCGGGGGTCCGTGGCGGGTCGACTTCGTGGTCGAGCCGAGCCAGTGCGCGCGCGACGCGCGCTACCGGTGGGCGGTCGACGGGGAGGAGCCCGTGGAGCTCGCCGGGTCGTGCCGGTACGTCCACTTCTTCGAGCGGGAGGGGTCGTACCGCGTCCGGCTGGAGATCACGGCCGCCGGCGAGACGCGCTCGAGCGAGACCGACGTGAGGGTCGAGGACTGGCTGATCGTCTCGCTCGGGGACTCGGTCGCCTCCGGCGAGGGCAACCCGGACGGGCGGCGCTTCACCAAGCGGCGGTGGCAGAACAGGAGCTGTCACCGGACATCCCTCGCGGCCCCCGCGCAGGCGGCCCTGGCGCTCGAGCGCGCCGACACGACCACCTCGGTCACGTTCGTCCACCTGGCCTGCTCCGGGGCCTCGATCGAGAAGGGGCTGCTCGGGCGGTGGAAGGGCATCGACGGCGGCCCGCGCGAGGGACACCCCCCGCAGCTCGACGAGCTCAAGCGAGTCCACGCGGGGCGGAGCGTGGACGCCGTCCTGCTGAGCATCGGGGCCAACGACGTGCACTTCGGTCCGGCGGCGATGTTCTGCATGGAGTTCCACGGCTGTGCCAGGCACCGCTTCGACCCCGACCATCCGCTGCGGCTGCCCGGCGGGGCGAAGACCTTCCCGACGCTCAGCGACACGCTCGTCCGGAAGTTCGCGGGTCTCCCGCGGCTGTACGAGCTCACGGCCGCCTCACTCGGCAAGGAGCTCAGCGAGCGGACCTACATCGTCGAGTACTTCGATCCCACCCATCGCGACGCCGATCGCTTCTGCCGCATCGTGACGATCACGCAGGGTGACGCCGAGTTCGCGTACAAGCGGCTGCTGCGACCGCTCAACGACGTCGTGGCCCAGGCCGCGAAGGACCACGGCTGGACGCTCGTCCGTGGACCCGAGGCCGAGTTTCGCGAGCACGGCTACTGCGTGAAGGGGCGCAAGGGGTGGATCGTGACCTTCAAGCGATCGCTGATCGAGCTGGGTGGCTCGCGGCCCAAGGCCGCGACCGCCGGCACCCTCCATCCGAACGTCCGCGGCCACGACGCCACGACGCCCCACATCTACGCGGCGCTCGCTAATGACCTGGGAGCCCTGGGCGACGAGGACGACGACGGTCCGGACGGGGACGACGACCCCGAGCCCGAGGCGGCGATCGGCCTCGGTGCCGGGGGGCTCGTCACCGGAGTCGCGTTCGGCGTGGGCTGGTGGCGGCGGCGCCGGGCGCGGGAGCCGGCCGCGCGTGACGT
>JALZEZ010000094.1 GCA_030861775.1 Actinomycetota bacterium | reverse complement strand
CGAGCGGGCCGAGCGCGACCGAGCGGAGGCCGAGGACGACCGCGACCGCGCCGAGGCGGCCCTCGACCGGCTCCGCGAGCCACACCGCTGAGCACCGAAGGGGCTCAAGCCCCGCCCGCTCCGCCCGATGGTGACCGGATGGGCGTGATCGCGCGCGTGCTCATCTGGCTGGGTGGGATCCCGGTGGCCGGGACGGTCGCCGGGATCGCGGCCGGGCTCGCATGGCACGACCCGGGCACCTACACCGATCCGGTCGACCTGCTGGTGCTCGCGAGCGTCGCCGCCGGCGTGTCGACGGGTGCGATCGTGACCTGGCTCGCCACCCGCGCCGGGGACCCGGTCGAGCGCGCCGTCCTGTGGGGCCTCGGGGCAGGCGCCGTCACGATCGGGCTCGGCGCCACGCCCTGGCTCCTGCTCATGGCCGGCTGCGGCGCCGACGGGTGCTACACGTAGAGCCCGGTTACGATCGCGCGATGGCGGACGTGCGGGAGCTGGAGCCGGACGAGTCGCGCCTGGCCGCGGCCGCGCTGCTCGAGCTGCGGCCGGACCTGAAGACGCCGGAGGTCGTGGTCGGCTGCATCGACGCCCAGCGCGCCGACGGCTACCGCATAGCCGCCTCCTTCGAGCCCGGCGACGACGACGCGGCCGCCGTGGCGGGATTCCGGATCGCCACCAGCCTGGCCTGGGGTCGCCACGTCTACGTGGACGACCTCGTCACCCGCGCCGCGCTACGCGGCAGGGGCCACGCCGACGCGGTGATGGCCTGGGTCGAGGACCTGGCCCGCAACAGCGGCTGCGGGCAGCTACACCTGGACTCGGGCGTTGGCCCCGAGCGTGCCGACGCCCACCGCTTCTACTTCCGCCACGGGCTGATCATCAGCTCGTACCACTTCGCGAAGCGGGTGTAGGCGCCGCCGCCAGTCCCACCGCACCCCGTCCGGGAGCGCGATCGAGAAGGCCAGGTAAGCCGCCACCGGCACGGCCCAGGCGAGGTACCAGCGGTTCAGAACCGTCGGGTTGTGCCACGCCTCGGGCGCGACCCGTTCCGTCATGTAGAGGACCACGCCGGACACCACCATCGAGATCCACGGCAGCCCGCGCCGGCGCAGCCCCTCGTACGCGATCAGCGCCACGAAGAACGGGATGTGGTGGTAGCTGTAGGTGAGCGGGTCGAGCAGGCAGCGCAGCAGGAAGATCAGCGCGACGAGCTGGAGCACGTCGAGCGGCTCGCGGTCGCGGCGCTTCCACCAGTACAGCGCGGTCAGCGCGAGCGCCACGACCACGACGAGGATGTGCGAGAGCCGGCCGATCAGCGCCGGCAGCGCGTAGCCCGTGAGCGTCTGCTCGCTGGAGACCGCCTGGCCGGCCTCGTGGCCGTAGACCCACCAGATGTTCGTGGGCGTGAGGCCGTTGCCCGGCACCCCGTAGTGGTGGATCTGATCCATGAAGCGACCCGGGTCGCCGAGGAACATCGGCACCACGAACAGGGCCGCCGCGCCCGCGGCCCAGAGCGAGAACCGCAGCCGGGCGCCGGAGGCGACCACGATCAGCGCCGGCAGGAACGCCAGCCAGGCCCACAGCTTGGTGGCGAAGGCGAGGCCGATCAGCACGCCCGCGAGCGTCGGCCGCTGCCGCGCCGCCGCGATCACGCCGCCGATGCACAGCCCGGCCGCCAGGAGCTCCTCGGGGTGCCCCCACTTCAGCGCCTGCACGCTCAGGGGGCCGCCCAGGACCAGAGCGGCCACGACCACCTGCACGACCCGCGACTGCCCGCGCCGTGCCATCGCGCGCATCAGCAACCACGCGAACCCCGCGGCCAGCAGCAGGCAGGCCAGGGCGCCGAGCTGGTAGCCCAGCTTCTCGCCGCCGCCGAACACCCGCGCCAGAGCGACGAACGGCGCCCGCAGCACCAGGGAGACCGACCCCATCACCGGCTGGAGCGAGAAGAACTCCCCCACGTCGCCGCGGCTCAGGGACTCGATCGGCGGCCCGGCGAAGTCGCAGACGTCGCACGGCGGGCCGGGGTAGTCCGCGCCCAGGGGAGCCGTCAGCGCGAGGTAGAAGCCACCTCCGACGAGCCCCAGCATCGAGGCAAGGGCGAACCACCACTTCCGTACAGCCAGCACATGGCCAGCATCGGACGAACGTCCAGGTCGCTTTAGGGAGCCGGGCGCCGCGCGGAGGGCGGCTCTAGGCGGAGCCCTGCGCCACCGGGACGCTGTGCGTGACCGGGCTCGAGACCTTCCCGGAGCCGCAGATCACGTCCTCGATCTCGTCCAGCCCCTCACCGAGCTTGCGCATGAGCGGCCAGGCGTCGTCGATCTGCTCGCGGTCGGCGATGATCCCGAAGTCGAGGTGCCCGCGGTAGCTGAGCACGGTGATGTTCAGCCCGACCCCGTCCATGATCACCGACACCGGGTAGTTCGCCACCAGCTCCGTTCCGGCCATGTACAGCGGCCGCTGCGGCCCCGGCACGTTCGAGATCACGAGGTTCAGCGGCGGCCGCCCCACCTCGGACAGCTCGGCGATCACGCGCGCGGCGCGCGAGAGCAGCGCCGGCGGGATGAACTGGGTCGCGTCCTGCATCAGGTTCGCCGGCAGCGCGCTGTGACGGTCCTTGGCCACCCGCATCAGGTCGTGCATCTTCATCAGCCGCACGCGCGGGTCGGGCTCGTCGGTGGGGATCGGCACGACCATCGTCGAGACGCGGTTGCCGTACGTCCCGCGCTCCTCCTCGCTGCGCACGGAGACCGGCACCATGGCCACGAGCGGGTCGCGCGGCAGCTCGTCGCGCTCGATCAGCCACTCGCGCAGCGCGGTGGCGCACAGCGCCATCACCACGTCGTTCACCGTGATGCCCAGCTCGTTCTTGATCGCCTTCACCTTGTCCAGCGAGAGCGAGCCGAAGGCGAAGCGGCGGTGGGGCGAGATCCGCCCGTTGAAGCGCGTGCGCGGCGCGCGCACCGGCGCCCGCTCGAGCATCCCGCCGTCGTGGCTCCCGCGCGCGACCCGCTGCTGCGCCCGGAAGACCGTGCGCCCCAGCAGGCCCACGCCCGGCAGCGAGCGCAGCGTGGGCACCTCGTCCAGGCCCGGCAGCACGCCCGGCAGCCCGCGCACGGCGCGCAGCGGCTGGTTCCACATGCCGACCACGCCGCGGCCGAGCATCTCGAGCTGGCCCGGCACCGGCTCGCCGTAGTCGGCGTCGGGCGGGGGCACCTCGCGCCCCTCGGCCTCGAGGTCGAGCAGGATGCTCATGATCTCCGCGCCGGACATCCCGTCCACGGCCGCGTGGTGGATCTTCGTGAGGAAACCGATCTTGCCGCCCTCGAGGCCGTGCACGAGGTACAGCTCCCACAGCGGCCGCGAGCGGTCGAGCGGCCGGGCGAAGATCCGCGCGATCTGATCGCCGAGCTGCCGCGCGCCGCCCGGCGGCGGCACGGCCGTCTCGCGCACGTGGAAATCGAGGTCGAAGTCGGCGTCCTCGATCCAGTACGGGTGGTCGAGCCCGAGCGGCACCTGGACGAGCTTCCAGCGGAACGGCGGCAGCATGTGGATCCGCTCGCCGATCAGCCGGCACACGTCCGCACGCGTGATCTTCCCGCCCGGCGCCGACGAGGGATCGTGCACGGCGAATCCGCCCACGTGGCCGTAGGTCCGCGGGGTCTCCATCGCGAGGAACTGCGCGTCGAGGGCCGTGAGCTGCCTCATCTACGAGAATCCTTCCCCGGCCCACCCTCCCCAAACTGATCGAGCTCGCCGCGCCGCGGCCAGCGCCCGTGGTGGTCGAAGAACACCCGCGCGGCCTCCTCGCGGTCGCGGTCGGCGTTGCTGGCCAGCCCGGCGCGGAAGATGATCACCGACAGCACGAGCAGCGCCGAGCAGCCCAGCAGCGTGTAGCCCGCGGCCCGGGCCTCCCGCCCGCCGACCACGAACACGAGCACCAGGCCGGCCACCACGAAGGCGGCGGGCGCTCCCACCCTCAGGGCTCGCATCAGCCGCGTACGACCCGGACGTTGAGCTGCGCCGTGCCGGTGGCCCGCCAGAGCCTCAGCCACAGGGGCAGGTACATCTCCATCCCGCGCGCGGACTCGATACCGCCGAGGTCGAGGATCGACTCCCCCGGCCAGCCGAAGCTCTCGAGCAGCTCGCGCGCCGCGGCCTTGGCGCCGTCGTCCTCGCCGCAGACGAACATCGTGTGCTCGCCCGGCACCATCGACGGCTCGACCATCACCGCGGCGTTCACGGTGTTGAGCGTCTTCACCACCCGCGCGTCCGGGAAGGCGGCCTGGATCCGCTCCCCCAGGCTGTCGTCGTTGCAGACGGCCAGCGTCGGCGGCATCCCCCGCGAGGCGTCGAGCGGGTTGGCCACGTCGATCAGGACCTTGCCCGCGAGCCGCTCCGCCCCGGCCGCCGCCAGGGCGTCGAGCGAGGCGGTCCCGGCGGTGGCGTTGACCACCAGCTCGCCGTGCCCGGCGGCGTCGGCGAACGTGCCGTGGCGCCCGCCGGACTCGCGCGCCCATTCCGCCGCCTTCTCGTTGCCCGCGTCGCGCGCGCCCATGCACACGTCGTGGCCCAGCGAGGCCAGCTTGGTCGCCAGCGCGCGGCCCACCATCCCGGTCCCGAGGACTCCCACCTTCATCGCGTTCGTAGTCTCTCGCACCGCACATGAGCGTGCTCGAAGCCATCGTGCTCGGGATCGTCCAGGGGCTGACCGAGTTCCTCCCGATCTCGAGCACCGCCCACCTGCGCATCGTCCCGGCCTTCCTGGGCTGGGACGACCCCGGCGCCGCCTTCACCGCCGTGACCCAGCTCGGCACGATGGCGGCCGTCCTAGCGTACTTCCGCAACGACCTGTGGCGGATCGCCGTCGCCTGGATCCGCGGGCTGCGCGACCCGGAGGTGCGCCGCAGCACCGACTCCCGCCTCGGCTGGTACATCATCCTCGGCACGATCCCGATCTCGATCTTCGGGCTGGCCTTCAGCGAGCAGATCGAGGACGAGGCGCGCAGCCTGTCGCTGATCGGCACCACGCTG
Organism: Actinomycetota bacterium; assembly: GCA_030861775.1. Lineage (GTDB taxonomy): Bacteria > Actinomycetota > Thermoleophilia > Solirubrobacterales > Thermoleophilaceae > AC-37. The sequence continues at coordinate 4,675 of JALZEZ010000094.1, read as the reverse complement.
ATCGTCCTGGGGCTGATCCTCCTGCTGGCCGAGCGGGTGGGCAAGCGCGAGCGCGACCTCGACGACCTGAACCTGCGCGACGGCATCGCGATCGGCTTCGCCCAGGCGCTGGCGCTGATCCCGGGCGTGTCGCGCTCCGGCGCCACCCTCACCGCCGGGCTCTTCCTCAACCTCGAGCGCGCCGCGGCGGCCCGCTACTCGTTCCTGCTGTCGGTGCCGGCGGTGGTGCTGAGCGGCGTCTTCGAGCTGCGCCACATCGGCGGCGAGGAGGGCGCCGGCGCGGGCGCCACGGCCGTGGCCACGCTGCTCGCGTTCGTCTCCGGCTACCTGTCGATCGCCTTCCTGCTGCGCTTCCTGGTCACGCACACGACGTTCGTGTTCGTCGCCTACCGCGTGATGCTGGGCGCGGTGGTGCTGAGCCTGGTCGCGGCCGGGACGATCGACTAGCGCTGGAGCTTCGCGGTGCGCGGCTGGTCGCCGACCTGCCAGTAGGCCCACGAGAACCCCTGCTGGTTCTGCGGCCCGAGCGCGAGGGAGCCCACGGTGATCCCGAGCCCCTCGTCCGCCACGTCGCCGTTCGCCTGCGCGTAGCCGTTGAACATCATCCGCACCTGGCGCCGGTCGTTCGCGCCGCCGACCCCGTCCGAGTCGTGGTCGTAGTCACCGATCCAGACCACCGACCCGGACCGGCTCATCTCTAGCTCGTGCACGGTGATGCTGGGCTCGGTGCCCGACGGCGCCTCCGCGTTCGCGGCCCCGAAGGCCCGGTACCTGACACCGCCGGTCCTGATGTCGCGCACCACCACCCAGTCCGTCCCGGACGCCAGGCCGCACGAGGTCTCGACGTAGCCGACGTAGCGGCCCCGGAGCGTGAACTGGCTGGTGGCGAGGTCGTCGCCGCAGTTGCGCAGCGTCCCGAGCCGGCGGCGCTTGTTCTGCGAGAACAGGCAGGCGTAGACCTTCTCGTCCCCGCCCGCGGGCAGCGTGAACACCCGCGCGCTGGAGGTCGAGGCGAGCCCGCGGGCCCCCTTCCCGCTGCAGCGCGGCGCGGCCTCGGCCGGCGTCGCCCACGCCAGCGCCAGCACCCCCGCCATGGCCCCCCACCTCAGCTTGCGCGTACGTCCCCCTTCCGCGTGACCTTCCCCCGCTTGATCGCCCGCCGCAGCGCGTCGGGCTTGGTGAAGATCTGATCCACCTTGCCGTCGCCGACCGGCACGCCGAAGCGGTCGGCCAGGTCCTCGAGGCCGGCCAGGTCGCCGGCGTGCTCGGCGCGCGACTCGGCGGTGGTCTCCGGCACCGGTGTCTGGGAGCCGCCGGCCGAGCAGGGCGTGGAGGCCACCATCTCCGGGTCCGGCAGGTCCGGCGGCTCGGGGCGCGGCCGCGACCAGTCGAACGTGCGCCCGATGTTCGTCGCGTAGCGGTCCCTGATCGTCAGGTTCCCGAGCCCGAAGCGGTAGGTGATGAACTTGAGGATCGACTCGAAGCCGAGCGTGGCGTGGCTGACCCGTGCGCGGGCGTTGTTCGTCTTGGTGGCCCAGGGCGAGACCGCGACGGCGGGAATGCGGAAGCCCATCTGGCCCCAGTCCTCGTCGAGGTTGCGGCTGGAGCGCAGGTCCGGGACGCGCGGCGGGCGCACGTGGTCCCAGAAGCCGCCCCACTCGTCGTAGATGACGAACAGCGCCCCGCGGCGGTAGTTCGGCGAGGACATGAAGGCGTGGACGACGTCGGACATCCACGCCTGGCCCAGGCGGATGTCGCCGTGCGGGTGCTCGTCGGCGGAGTTGCCGTCGCCGCCGCCGCCGTCGCGGAACGGCGGGTCCACGATCGAGATGTTCGGCAGCGAGCCGGTGGCGCAGTCGGCGTAGAAGCGCTCGAGCTTGTTGGTCCACGGCACCGCGCGCGGCCCCCACACGGCCGAGAACGGCAGGTCGGAGTTGTAGTAGCGGGCGCTCAGGCCGCTCGCCAGCGCGCGGTCGAAGATCGTCTCCCACTGGTTGCCGAGGGTCTCGACCGGCGGGCTGTTGGTCTTGCGCCCGCCCGCCTGCGCGGACCACTTGTAGTAGCGGTTCGGCCAGGTCGAGGTGAGCGCCGAGCCGAAGAAGCGGTCGTAGACCGTGAACGCCTTCCCGGCGGGGTGGATGAACCCGCAGTCGCCCTCGTTGTAGTAGCTGAGCGCGAACTCGTCGTTCTCGCTGCCCTTCGCCAGGAAGCCGCCCTTGAGCTGCGCCCGGCCGCTGTTCCAGCCGTGGCCCGGGTCGGGGTGGCCGCAGCCCTGGTAGGGCGCCTCGAGCTGGCCGGCGTGGCGTGTGGCCACCTCCTCGCCGGCCTCGTTGCGGTACGTCGCGCGCTGGGTCGCGTCGGCCACGTCGCCGAGCCAGCCGAAGTAGTGGTCGAACGACCGGTTCTCCATCATCACCAGGACGAAGTGGTCGATCGGGACGTCGCGCGGGCGCGGCAGCGGCACCCGGCGCGACTGGGCCGCCGCGGCCTCCTTCAGCAGCACGTCGGCGGGCAGGACGGTGGCCGCCCCCGCCAGGCCGGCCGCGTACGCCGTGCGGGTCAGGAACTCGCGACGGCTCTGCGCGTGCTCGTCCACCAACCGGCATGTTAAGGGTCGGCGGGCTGGGACAATGCGCCCGCGGTGGGGCGTCGAGGGATCCTGGTCGCGATCGGAGGGCTCGCGCTGGCGGCCGGGATCGCCGCGTACTTCCTGGCGCTGCCTCCCGTGCTCGCGGACGGCTTCGAGGATCGCGCCGAGCCGGAGCACCGCCGCGTGGCGCGCACGCTCCAGCGCGTGTACGGGAGCCTGGGCTCGGCGACCTTCTCGACCAGCTTCGACGACTTCGAGGCGGACGGCCACGCCTACGTGCGCGCGATCCGGCGCGCGGCGGTCCGGGACGCGCGGGCGCTGCGGCTGGCGAAGCGCGCGGTCCGCCGCGCGCGGCTCGAGCTGGCGCGCGTCGACGACGAGGCGATGACCGACGGGCCGAGCTGGCCGCTCCTCGGCGGCGTGGGCGACGCCGGCCGGGCGAACGACGTCGCGGACCAGGAGCGGACGTACCTGAAGAAGGCGCGGGCGTTCGTGCGGGACTTCGTGGACCTGCTCGACTACCGCGGCAAGGAGCTCCGGCTGACGCGCCTCGCGTCCGTCGTCCTCGCCCGGCTCGCCGTCCGGGTCCCGTCCTCGGTCGCCGACGAGCTCGCGTACATCGCGAGCGTCAGAGCGCGGCTCGAGCTGTGGGTGCGGCCGTTCGAGGTCGAGCTGCCGCCCGAGCCCGTGCGCGACCAGCACAAGCACCAGGTCGAGGAGACGAACAGGGTGATCAGGGGGCTGCGCGTGCTCGAGCGTGCCCTGCCGCGTGTCGGCCTCGACCGAGCGCTGAAGCTCTACAACCGGGCGATCGTGCCGTCGGACCGCTACCTGAGCCGGCAGTACAAGGACCTCGACCGGCTGCTCGAGCGCTCGCAGTACGCGCGCGGGCGGGAGGACCTCAGGGTCCGCCACGCCGAGATCCAGCGGGCGTACCTGGACCTTTAGTGGTTCAGCGCCCGCCGATCAGGGATATACGGCACGCGTGAGGCTCCGCTGGATCCTTCCCGTTCTCGGAGTCCTCGTGCTCGCGGGCGCCGTCGCGTACTACTTCACCTCCGTCCCGGGCACGCTCGCCTCGGACTGGAAGGACGAGGCCGCGCCGGAGCAGCACAGGATGCGCACCGTGATGCGCGACGTCTACCGCTCGATGTCCGCGAAGACGTTCGGCGTGGACTCGCGCTCGGTCGAGCGGGCGAAGAACCCGGAGCAGTACGTGCGCGCGCTCGACCGCGCGACGGCGAAGGAGCTGCGCCAGATAGGGCCCGCGCGGACGGCGATCAACCGCGCCGAGCGCGTGCTGAAGAAGATCGACGAGAAGGCGCTGACCGAGACGCCGGACTGGCCCATGCTCGGCGGGCGCGGCGACCTGAAGGACGCCGAGGAGATCGCGGACCGCGAGCGCGACTACCTGCGCGAGGCGCGCGCCTTCCTCAAGCGCTACAAGCGGCTGGTCGACTTCGCCGTCGGCAACATCCGCGCCGTCCGGCGCTTCGGCACGACCCTCGGGCGGGGCTTCGACAGGCTCCCGGACAACCCGACCTCGCCCGGCCAGATCACCGGGCCCCTGGACGCCACGGCTCGCAACCTGAACAAGGCGGTCCGCCTGCTGAAGAAGGAGAAGCCGCCGCCCGAGCTCCGCAAGGACCAGCGCACCTTCCTCGCGTACGTGCGCTACGTCATCAGCGAGATACGCAAGCTCTCGGGCGCCGTCCGCAGGCAGGACCTGCCCGCGATCAGGGCCTTCGACCGCAACATGAGCCGCGCGTCGAAGCGCTTCCCGACGCGGGTCACGCTGCGGAAGCTGGTGGTCGGGTCGAGCTACGCGAAGCGGATCCGCAGGCTGCGCGACACCGAGCGCAGCCTGCTGCGGGCGTACGAGCGGCTCTAGGCCGCGGTCGCGGGCTGTTAAGCAACCAAGATGGGGGTGGACGCCCCCGCTTGGGTGAGCGACAATTTGCGCCAGGATGCGCGCCCGTGATTGGACTCGCGGCGCCCGTCGCGCGCTGGGCGCGGCGGCCGCCCTCGCCTGCCTGACGGCAGCGCCGGCCGCGGCATCGGAACCGCCGCAGGCGGTCGTGCGCG
>JALZEZ010000347.1 GCA_030861775.1 Actinomycetota bacterium | reverse complement strand
CGCCGGCCGAGCCGCCGCGGCGGGGGCGACGGGGGCCGCTCATAGACTCCCCGCGCGTGCGGATCTGGATCGACATGACCGCGCCCGCGCACGTGCTCGTCTTCCGACCCGTGATCGAGCGCCTCCGCGCGCGCGACCACGACGTGCAGGTCACCGCGCGCGACTACGCGCAGACCCTCGAGCTCCTCCACATGCACCGCATCGACCACGTGGCCTTCGGCCGCCACGGAGGCGCCGGCCGCGCCCAGAAGGCCCTCGCGCTCGCCCGCCGCACGGGCGCCATGCGCCGCTTCGCCGCCGGCCGCGACTTCGACCTCGCACTGGCCCACGGCTCGAACGACCTCGCCCTGGCGGCGGCCTCGCTGCGCATCCCCGCCGCCAACACCTTCGACTACGAGTTCGCCGTCCAGCAGCACAACGTCGGCTGCCGGCTCGCGCGCCGGGTGATGGTCCCGGACCGCATCCCGGCGGAGCGGCTCGAGCGCTACGGCGTGGGCCCGGAGAAGCTCGTGCAGTACCCGGGGCTGAAGGAGGAGTACTACCTCCACGACTTCCAAGCCGACCCGACGGCGCTCGAGGAGCTCGGCGTCGAGCGCGACAGGGTGATCGTGGTCTTCCGTCCCCCGCCGGACGTCTCGCTCTACCACCGCAAGTCGAACCCGCTCTTCCCCCAGGTCCTCGACCACCTCGGCCGCCACCCGGACGTGCGCGCGATCGTCATCCCCCGCACCGAGGCCCAGCGCCAGTACGTGCGCGGGCTGGAGCTTCCGTCGGTCGTCGTGCCGGACGGCGCCGTCGACGCCCAGAGCCTGATCGCGCTCGCCGACCTGGTGATCTCGGCCGGCGGCACGATGAACCGCGAGGCGGTGGCGCTGGGCACGCCGGTCTACACCACCTACGGCGGTCGCCTCGGGGGCGTCGACGAGGCGCTGATCCGCGAGAACCGGCTGCGCCCCCTGACCGACCCCCGCGCGATCGAGATCCAGAAGAAGGACGGCGAGGGCCGGGTCGAGAGGCGCGACCCCGACCTGCTCGTGGACATGTTCCTAGGCACCCTCACCGGCGAGCGGCCGGACCCCGAGGCAACGGCGGTCCGCTGAATAGGTCACACTCGGCGGTGAGATGGAGGCCGCGACGAGGGAAGCGGTACGGCCCGGCTCGCTGGCGGAGCGCTACGCGCGGCTCGCCCACGAGGCCCATCTCGAACCGCGGCCGGTCGACTCCGTCCTGCGCGGGCTCGACGTGGCCATCGCGGGCACCACGCTCGTCGCCACCAGCCCGCTGATCGGCGCCATCGCGGCGACGATCCGCCTGACCTCCGGCACCCCGGTCCTCTACCGCGGGCGGCGGGTGGGCCGCGCCGGGCGCATCTTCACGATGTACAAGTTCCGCACGCTCGTGCCCGACGCCGAGGCCCGGCTCGGCCCCTACCTGGGCAACACCCTCTCGAAGCTGACCGAGGACGAGGTCACCGCGGTCGGGAAGGTCCTGCGCTCGTCCCAGCTCGACGAGCTGCCCCAGCTCTGGAACGTGCTCAAGGGCGACATGAGCATCGTCGGCCCGCGGCCGATCCGGCCCGCCTTCTTCGAGGAGCTGTGCGTGGAGATCCCGCAGTACTGGCAGCGGCTCGTGGTCCGCCCGGGGATGACCGGCTTCGCCCAGATGCGGCTGACCCGCGAGCACTCCTGGGCGGAGAAGCTCGCGCACGACTACGAGTACATCTCCGACCGCTCCGTGCACCTCTACCTGCGCGTGGTCCTGGAGACGCTCTGGCGGATAGCCAGCCGCCCGTTCACGGGGCGGAAAGCCCTCCAGAGCTAGGACTAGACTCACAGCCCCATGTGCGGCATCTGCGGCCAGGCGTCGCTTGACGGCGTCACGGGCCGTGACCCGGCCGCGCTCCAGTCGATGAACGAGGCCCTCGTCCACCGGGGGCCCGACAGCGACGGGATGCTGCTCGACGGGCCGGTGGGCCTGGCCATGCGCCGCCTCTCGATCATCGACCTGGCCGGCGGCGACCAGCCGATCGCCAACGAGGACGGCACCGTCCACGTCGTCCAGAACGGCGAGATCTACAACTACCGCGAGCTGATGGCCGACCTCGAGCGGCGCGGCCACCGCTTCGCCACGCGCTCCGACACGGAGGTGCTCGTGCACCTCTACGAGGAGCGCGGGCCGCGCTTCGTCGAGGAGCTGCGCGGGATGTTCGGGATCGCTCTCTGGGACGCGCGGCGCCGCCGCCTGGTGCTGGCCCGCGACCGCTTCGGCATCAAGCCGCTCTACTACGCCGTCAGCGCGGGCGTGCTCTCGTTCGCCTCCGAGCTGAAGGCGCTGCTGCGCCAGCCGGAGCTGTCGGCCGAGGTGGACCTCGACGCCGTCGAGGCCTTCCTCGCCTTCAACTCGATCCCCGCGCCGCTCACGATCTACCGCGACGCGCGCAAGCTGCCGCCGGGGCACATCCTGGTCTGGGAGGGCGGCGAGCCGGCGCTCGAGCGCTACGCCCGGCCGGCACCCGCGCCCGAATCCGGCCTCCTCCGCGGAGGCGAGGCCGAGCTTGCCGAGCAGCTCCGCGAGCGCCTGCGCGACTCGGTGCGCGCGCACCTCGTGGCGGACGTCCCGGTCGGCGTGCTCCTCTCCGGCGGCGTCGACTCCTCCGCGCTCGCCGCCCTCGCCGCGCAGGAGAGCGGCGAGCGCGTGCGCACGTTCTCGATCGGCTTCGAGGAGCGCTCGTTCAACGAGCTCGACCAGGCCCGGCTCGTGGCGAGGCGCTACGGCACCGACCACCACGAGCTGGTCGTGCGGCCCGACGCGGCCGAGCTGATGCGCGACCTGGCCGGCGTGTTCGACGAGCCGTTCGCCGACTCGTCCGCGCTGCCCACCTACCTGGTCGCGAAGCTCGCCTCCGAGCACGTGAAGGTGGCGCTGTCGGGCGAGGGCGGCGACGAGCTCTTCGGCGGCTACTTCACCTACGTGGCCGACCTGATCGCGCCCTACGCCGGCCGTCCCGCGGCGCTGCTGCGCCCGCTGATCGAGCGCCTGCCGAGCTCCTCGCGCCGCACCTCGCTCGACTACATGGCCAAGCGGTTCGCGCGCGCCGCGCACCTCCCGCCGCTCGAGCGCCACCACGGCTGGAAGGAGATCTTCTCGGGCGACGCCCGGGCGGAGCTGCTCGGCGAGCGCCGCCGCGGCCTGCGCGACCCGCTCGACGTGTACCGCGCGCGCTACGCGGAGACCGCCGGCGCCGAGCCGCTGGCCCGCCTGCAGGACGTGGACGTCGGCATCTACCTCCCCGACGACCTTCTCACGAAGACCGACCGCACGAGCATGGCCCACTCGCTGGAGGCGCGCGTCCCGTTCCTGGACGCGGTGGTGGCCGAGTTCGCCCTGGCGCTGCCGCGCCGCATGCGCGTGCGCGGCCTCCAGAAGAAGCGGCTCCTGCGCAAGGCCGTCGAGCCGCTCGTGCCTCGCGAGATATACCGGGGCCGCAAGCGCGGCTTCTCGATCCCCGCCGCGGCCTGGCTGCGCGGTGAGCTCGAGCCGTTCGCGCGCGAGGTGCTGAGCCCGGAGCGGATCCGCGCCCAGGGGTTCTTCGACCCCGGCGCGGTCACCGGCGTGCTCGACCGCCACGTCTCCGGCCGCGAGGACCTGAGCCGCCAGCTCTGGGGGCTGATGTCGTTCGCGCTGTGGCACGAGCGCCACGCGCGGGTGGCGGTGGCTTGAGGCGCGCCGCCGAGGAGCTCCCGCTCCTCGTCGTCACCGCCCTGCTCGTCTCGACCGGCGCGGACTTCATGCCGCGCGACGCGCTCGTCTCGGTCGGCCCGGTCGAGCTCACGCTCGCCCGGCTGCTGATCCTGGCCGGCCTGGCCGCGCTCCTCTACGCGCACGGGCCGCGGCGCGAGCTGTTCGCGACCGGCCTCGCGATCCCGCTCGGCCTCCTCCTGCTCGCCGGGCTGGTGACCACGATCAAGTGGGGGACCGAGCCGCGCCTCCGCTTCCTGGTCGAGGCCGTCGCGCTCTTCTACCTCACCGCGGCCGCGCTGAAGGCCCGCCCCGAGGCGCGCCAGTCGATCGCGATCGTGGCCCTGGTGGCGGTGGCCCTGTCGGGGCTGACCGGCGTGGCCCAGGTCGCGCAGGACGAGGCAACGGGCTTCTACCGCGACGGCTGCAGGCCGCTCACCCAGGCGCCGCCCGACGTGCCCGACGGCACGGTCACCCGCGCGATCGGCAGCTTCGCCAACCCCAACC
>JALZEZ010000093.1 GCA_030861775.1 Actinomycetota bacterium | reverse complement strand
CCTGGCCCTCGACCAGCGAGGCGGTGGCCGCCGAGCGCGAGACGTGCTCGATGCGGACCAGGCGCTTGGCGCCCAGGTGGGCCATGGCGTCCGCGACCGAGATCACGTAGCCGTCGACCTTGGCCACCGCGTCGTCCTCCTCGTACATGTGCGGCTCCTCGATCGTGACGAGGACTTCCTCGCCCTCGCGGAACGGCAGGGCACGCTCCTCGACCTCGGGCGAGCTGCCCTCCATCATCACCGCGAAGTGGTCGATCGGCAGCGACTCGCTGCCCTCGAAGTGGAAGTGCCTGCCGAGGTCGCGCTCGATGTCGAGGATCGGGCGGCCGGGGCCGTTGATCAGGAACGACGAGACCTCCGGGTGCACCTGGATCAGGAACGCCTCGGGGCCCGGCTTCTCCGCCACCAGCTCGCGCAGCTTGCGCTCCACGTCGATGGCCACCGTCTCCTCCGACAGCACGACGCCCTCGCCCTCGCAGGTCGGGCACGTCTTGGTCAGGATCTCGCGCACGCCGTCGGTCACGTTCTGGCGGGTCATCTCCACCAGCCCCAGCGGCGAGATCTCCATCACGTAGGTCTTGGTCCGGTCCTCGTCGAGCATCTTGCGCAGCGTCTTGAGGACGGCCTCGCGGTTGCGCGCGCGGGCCATGTCGATGAAGTCGATGACGATGATCCCGCCGATGTCGCGCAGGCGCAGCTGGCGCACGACCTCCTCGGCCGCCTCGAGGTTGGTCTTGGAGATCGTGTCCTCGAGCCGGGCGCCCTTGCCGCGGCCGGTGAACGACCCCGAGTTGACGTCGATCACCGTCATCGCCTCGGCGTAGTCGATCATCAGGTAGCCGCCCGAGGGCAGCTCGACCCTGCGGTTGAGCGTGGAGCGGGCCACGGCGTCCACGCCGAAGCGCTCGAACAGCGGCTCCTCCTCCTCGTACAGCTCCACCCGGCCGAGCAGCTCCGGCGCGGTACGGGTGAAGAACGAGGTCAGGCGCTCGTACTGCTTCTTGTCGTCGACCATCGCCCGCTCGAACTGCTCGGAGAAGATGTCGCGCACGACGCGCACCGACAGGTCCGCCTCCTGGAAGACCATCGCCGGCGCCGAGGCGGCGTCCGCGCGCTTCTGGAGCAGCTCGTGCAGCTTGTGCAGGTACTTGATCTCGCGCTCGAAGTCCTCGCGCTTGGCCCCGCGCGCCGCGGTGCGGATGATCGCGCCGCCGCCGCCGAGGTCGAGGTTCTTGGTCTGCTTACGGAGCCGGTCGCGCTCCTTGTCCTCGAGCCGGCGGGAGACGCCGATGCCCTCGCCCTGCGGCACGTACACCAGGTAGCGCCCGGCGATCGAGAGCTGCATCGACAGCCGCGCCCCCTTCGTCTTGAGGGGGTCCTTGACCACCTGCACGATGATCTCCTGACCCGGCTTCAGCAGCTGGGCGATGCGCTGGCCCTTGCCGCCGACGCGCCCGCGGCGCGCGACCTCGACGCCCGGCATAACGATGTCGTCGACGTGCAGGAAGCCGTTCTTGTCGATCCCGATGTCGACGAACGCGGCCTCCAGGCCCGGGAGGACGTTGTCCACCTTGCCCTTGTAGACGTTCCCGACGATCGAGCGGCTCCAGCGCCGCTCGACGTACAGCTCTCCTACCCGCCAGTCGGGCCCGCGACCGCGCCGGCCCTTGTCGCCGTCAACCCGTGGAGAGGGCTTGCCCTCCGCCTCCAGGATCGCGACCCTCGTTTCGCCACGGTCGACCGTGACGAGCACTTGCTTCCTCAAAGAATCCACCTTCCGGTTTGGCCCGGTCCGCGATGCGCGGCGTGACCGCGGCGCGCCGGCCAGAGGAGGCGCGCGTCGAGCGGAGCGGGATGCGTGAAGAACTCACTCCCCCCTGAGGGTAGCCGCCGGCCCGGCGGCGCCTGGGCGAGCGCGTTCAGACGACGAGCTCGCGCCGCTTGGCGTCGCTCGTCAGGCGCGCCTGCACGTGCACGGACTGGAGCAGGCCTATGGCCATGAACGTGACCAGCACCGACGACCCTCCGTAGCTCATCAGCGGTAGCGGCACGCCGGTGATCGGGCCGAGGCCGATCGTCATGCCCACGTTCACGAAGACCTGGAACATCAGCATCGCCACGACCCCGCCGACTATCAGCGTCCCGTACAGGTTCTTGGCCATCGTGAGGATGCGCAGGGCGCGCCATATGAGCAGCGCGTAGAGCGACAGCACGAACGCCGCGCCGGCGAAGCCGAACATCTCGCCGACCACCGAGAAGACGAAGTCGGTGTGGTGCTCGGGCAGGAAGTCGAGCCTGGTCTGGGTGGCGCCCTCGGCGCCGCGGCCGGTCTTCTCGCCGGAGCCGATCGCCACCGTGGACTGCTGGAGCTGGTAGCCCTGCTCGCGCGGGTCGTCGGTGGGGTTGACGAACGCCGTGAGCCGGTCCTTCTGGTAGTCCTTGAGCACCTCCACGCCCACCGCCGGGCCGGCCACCAGCACGCCCGCGACGATCACCGCCGCGATGGCGCCGAGGGCGGCGAAGTGCGTCCACTTCGTGCCGGCCACGAACAGCACCGCGGCCGCGATCGCCATGTACACGAGGCCGGAGCCGAGGTCGGGCTGGACCACCACCAGGATCGCCGGGACGATCGCCAGCAGCAGCAGGCGGCTGGTGGTCTCGCGCTCGCCGAGGCGGCGCACGCGGTCAACCGTGAACGCCGACAGCGCGACGATCAGCAGGACCTTCCCCAGCTCCGACGGCTGGAGCCGGAAGAACGGCAGCTCGATCCAGCGCTTCGACCCGCGCGTGGCGGTGGCCAGCGCGAACACCAGCAGGATCAGACCGATCATCGAGGCGTAGACGCCCAGCTTGAGCTCGCGCAGCCGCGAGTAGTCGAAGCGGGCGATCACGAGCATCAGGCTCACGCCGACCACCGCGTAGATCGCCTGGCGCAGCTCGTAGTAGTTCGGGTCGCCGGGGATGTCGTCCTCGGTGGCCTGGCCGATCACGTAGACGCTGCACACGATCAGCCCGACGGCCGCGATCAGGAGCAGCGGGTCGATCCGCAGCAGGGCCGAGCGCGGCCGGTCCGCGTCGCGGAAGCGCTGGACCTGCTCGCCGAGCGCGGCGCTCACCGGGTGCCCCTACTCATAGACGCGCCCCTCCGCGGACGGGTCCTTCGGGCCCTGGTTCCTCACGCCGAACAGCTCGGCCAGGATGCGGCGCACGGCCGGCGCCGCGGTGTCCGCGCCGAAGCCGCCGGCCTCGAAGGTGGCCACCACCACGTAGCGCGGGTTCGGGTACGGGGCGAGCGCGGCGTACCACGACTGGTCGGCGCGGCCGGCGCCCTTCTCCGCCGTGCCGGTCTTGCCCGCGATCGGGATCGGGAAGTCCTTGAACACGCCGTAGGAGGTGCCGCCCGGCGCGGCGGCCGCGTCGCGCAGGCCCTCCATGATCGCCTGCCGGTGCCCGGGCTCGACGTCGAGCTGCCGGCGCTTCGGCTGGTTGAACTCCTGGATCACGCGCCCGTTGGCGTCCTCGACGCGCTCGCCCAGGTGGGGGGTGACCACGTAGCCGCCGTTGGCGATCGCCGCGTACGCCACCGCGAGCTGGAGCGGGGCCACGGCCAGGTCGCCCTGGCCGACCGACAGGTTGATGTTGTCGCCCACCGACCAGGGGCGGTCGGTCAGCTTCTTCTTGAACTGCCTGTTGCGCCACTCGGGCGTGGGGATGTGACCGGGGCCCTCGCCGGGCAGCTCGATGCCGGTTGGGCGGCCGAGCCCGAGCCGCTTGGCCCAGTCCTGGATCAGGTGGCCGTCGCCGGCGTTGTTGGCCTCCTGGCCGAGCCGGTAGAAGTAGACGTCGCTCGACACCTGGAGCGCCTTGCGCAGCGCCACCGGCCCGTGCGACACGCCGCCCGCGTTCTGGAAGGTGACCCCGCCCACGCGCAGCGAGCCGCCGTCGTACTGCACCTCGCCGGGCGTGATCAGCCCGCCCTCGAGTGCCGCGGTGGCGGTGATCAGCTTGAAGGTCGAGCCGGTGGGATAGGCGGACTGGGTGGCGCGGTTGAGCAGCGGCGCGCCCTGGAGCGGGTCGCTCAACCGGTCGTAGTCCGACTTGCGGATGCGCTTGGCGAAGATGTTCGGGTCGAACGCCGGCGAGCTGCCGAGCGCGCGCACCTCGCCGCTCTTCACGTCCATCACCACGAAGGCTGCCTTGGCCCCGCCGAGCGACTGCTGGCCCGTGCGCTGCACGTCGTAGTCCACGCTCAGCCGGAGCTGGCGGCCGGCCTCGGGCTGCACCTCGCGGAGCTGCGCGCGGAAGTTGCCGAGGGCGTCCACCTGCACGCGGTTCGCGCCGTCGCGGCCGCGCAGGTAGCGGTCGTAGGCGTACTCGATCCCGGACTGGCCCACGCGCGCGCCCTGGTTCACGCCGCGGTAGCGCTTCTCCTCGAGCTGGTCCTCGGTCACCTCGCCGACGGTGCCGAACAGGTGTGAGCCGACGGTCTCGAACGGGTACTTGCGCAGCGCGACCTTCTCCACCTGGATGCCGGGGAAGCGGTCGGCGTTCTCGAGCAGGTAGGCGTACTCGGCCTGGTCGACGTCCGACTTCACCGTGGCCGGCGAGAACGGCAGGAGCTTGAGCTGCTCGCTCACCTCGCGGTCGATCTCGCGCCGCTTCATGTTCAGCACGTCCGCGAGGCGGGAGTAGAGCTTCTTCTTGCCGTGGCGGTCCTTCGGCAGCTTGTCCGGGCTGAGCGTGACCGCGAAGGCGATCCGGTTGTCCACCAGCACGCGGCCGTTGCGGTCCACGATGCGGCCGCGCGGCGCCTGCACCGTGATCTCGCGCACGCGGTTGTTGTTGGCCTCGGCGCGGTAGCGGTCGCCGCTCAGCACCTGGAGGTACCAGAGGCGGAAGAAGACCACGGCGAACAGGACCAGGGCGACGCCTCCCATGATCGCCACGCGCACGGCGAGCTGGGGGCTCAGGGAGGGGCGGGGATCGCGCTCCAGGTACATGGCTAGGTACGAGCCTCCGGCGGCACTCTAGACCTCGAGCCCGCGGAGCCCGAGCGGGCCGGTCGGGCGGGTCTCGGCGCTGCGGCGGCGGCGCCCCGGCTCCTCGGCGAGGACCGGCCGCAGCACGCGCTTGACGAGGCCGAAGACGGGCAGGGCGAGCCACGCGTTCAGCAGGACTGTTACGAGGGCGTCGCGGAGCACCAGGGCGCTCACGCTGGCGTCGATCTCGAGCATGAAGCTGATCGCGGCGAACGCGGCGACGTAGCCGAGGGTGGCGGCGCCGCCGACCGGGATCGCGATCAGGCCGTGCGCCGGGTCGCGCAGCTCGCCGAAGCGGCCGGTGCCGTACCCGACGGCGGTGAGCACGAGCGAGCTGGCGCCGAGGTTGTGCCCGAGCGCGAGGTCCACCAGCAGGCCGCAGGCGAAGCCCACCCCGGCGCCGGTCACGCTGCCGCCGTAGAGGGCAATCGCGGCGACCACCAGCGGGAGCAGGTCGAACACGCCGCCGAAGATGCGGATGCCGGCGAAGCCCGAGACCTGCGTGACCACGGCCACCAGCAGGAGCAGGGCCACCCGGAGCACGGCGCTGCCGCTGAGGGTCACTGCTCGCCTCCGGTCAGGACCTGGACGATGTCGATCCGGCGGAAGTCCGCGAACGGGTCCACGTGCACGCGCTGGTAGGTCTCGAGCTCGTCGCGGTCGACCGCGCGCACGGTCCCGATCGGGATCCCGCGCGGGTAGAGCGACTCGAGCCGGCCCGTCTTGAAGCCGGACGTGATCACGGTCTGGCCCTTGCGGATGCCGGTCGACTTGCGGACGAAGTCGAGCTGGAGGTCCTGCGGGTCGCCGACCGGGGTGCGCACCACGCCCGACGCGCCGTCCGGCACGATCGCCGCGGAGACGGCGCTCTCCCCGTCGGTGATCAGCTCCACCGTGGCGGTGCCGCCCGAGGCCTGGGCGATCTTGCCGACCAGCCCGTCGCCGGTGATGACCGGCTGGTCGGGGCGCACGCCGTCGTCGGTGCCCTTGTTGATCTGGATGGTGGACGACCAGTCGGTGGACGAGCGGGCGATCACGCGCGCGGTGACCGGGTCGGTGTCCTGGGGGAAGCCCTCCTCGCGGTGCAGGCCGACCAGCTTGCGCAGCTGCTCGTTCTCGTGCGTGGCCGTGCGGGCCTTGGCCAGCTCGGTGCGGGCCTGGGCCAGCTCCTTCTTGAGCTTCTTGTTCTCGCTGTTGGCGTCGAAGGCGTCGCCAACCCAGTTGAACAGGTCGCGGAACGGCTTGAACACCTTGCTGGCGCCGGACTCGACCGGCGAGAGCACCTCCTGGGCGCCGCGCTGCACGCCGTGCAGCAGGCCGCTCGGGCCCTCGCCGAAGTAGGCGCTCAGCATCACGAGCGAGAGGCCGACGAACAGCGCAAGCGCCGCCCGGCGCCTGCGTATCACCTTCCTGTCGTACACCCGTGACTCCCCTCCCTCGCGCGGATTGTCTCAGCGCGGTGGGTCATGGTCAGTACCTTCGTCTGTTCCGGGAGTTGTTCCGGCTGGCTCGGTGGATTGCCTCGAACTCCTCGAGCGAGCGGCCGGAGCCGACGGCCACGCACGTGAGGGGCGACTCCGCCAGGTGGGCGGGCATCTGGGTCTCGTCGCGCAGCCGCTCGTCGAGGCCCTGGAGCAGCGAGCCGCCGCCGGCCATCATGATGCCGCGGTCCATGATGTCGGCCGCCAGCTCGGGCGGGGTGCGGTCGAGGGTCTCCTTGACCGCGTCCACGATCGCCTGGAGGGGCTCCTCGAGCGCGTGGCGGACCTCCTCACTGGTGAGCACGACGGTCTTCGGGAGGCCGGAGACGAGGTCGCGCCCGCGGATCTCGGCCTGGACCTCCTCGCCGAGCGGGAAGGCGCTGCCGATCTCGAGCTTGACCTCCTCGGCGGTCTGCTGCCCGATCATCAGCTTGTACTCGCGCTTGACGTAGTTGATGATCGCCTCGTCGAGCTCGTCCCCGCCGATGCGGATCGACTGCGAGACGACGATGCCGCCGAGGCTGATCACGGCCACCTCGCTGGTGCCGCCGCCGATGTCGACCACCATGTTGCCGGTGGGCTCGCCGACCGGGAGGCCGGCGCCGATCGCGGCCGCCATCGGCTCCTCGATCAGGT
This sequence comes from Actinomycetota bacterium, assembly GCA_030861775.1. Classification (GTDB taxonomy): domain Bacteria; phylum Actinomycetota; class Thermoleophilia; order Solirubrobacterales; family Thermoleophilaceae; genus AC-37. Next base: position 2,602 of record JALZEZ010000093.1, on the reverse strand, counting down.
AGGCCTGGCGGGCGCCGGCGCTCAGGCACGCTTCCTCGACGGCGCGCTTCTCCACCCCGGTCACGCCGGAGGGCACGCAGACCACCACGCGCGGGTGGGCCCAGCGGTTCTGGTGGACCTTCTGGATGAAGTGGCGGAGCATCTGCTCGGTCACGTCGAAGTCGGCGATCACGCCGTCCTTGAGGGGCCGGATGGCCTGGATCGTGCCGGGGGTGCGGCCCAGCATCCGCTTGGCCTCGATGCCCACGGCGTGGACCTCGCCGGTGCGGGAGTCGATCGCCACCACGGACGGCTCCGAGAGCACGATCCCGCGCCCGCGCACGTAGACGAGCGTGTTGGCCGTGCCGAGGTCGACCGCCATGTCGCGGCCACCCATTCCGGTCAGGTAGGAGAAAAGGCCCATGTCCAGGGTGCGTTGGTGCCCGTGCAGCGGCCAGCCCCGCCGGCCGCCACACGACTTCGACCCCGAGCAGGGGCCAGTCCGGGAGCGGCAGAGTGTAGCCAACCACCCCTGAGCCCAAAAGGCCCGCACAGACGCTTGCGGAGCATGCAAACCCCCCGCTCGCGGGGGCGAACTCCCGCGATTGGAGCCTTTGGTCGGTATGAGCGACCAAATACTCCAATCTTCGAATTCCGCCGCCTGGAAGTTGGTCCGGCGCCAGCACGGCGTGATCTCCCGGCTTCAGCTCCTGAGGCTCGGTTTCGGGCCGTCGTGGATCAAGACGCGGATCGGCGCCGGGCGGCTCTTCCCGCTCTATCGCGGCGTTTACGCCGTCGGCCGTCCGGATGTCGGCCGCGAGGGCTGGTGGATGGCGGCGGTGCTGGCCGCGGGCGACGGGGCCATGCTGAGTCACTGGAGCGCGGCGGCGCTGTGGGGCATCCGCGAGGAGCCGCCGGGGCCGATCCATGTCTCGATCCCTCTCACCGCCCGCCGCAACCGTCCCGAGATCGCCATCCACCCCCGGAGCCTCGCCCCGGCGGATGTCGCGGAGCACCGCGGCATCCCGGTCACGAGCGTGATCGTGACGATCACCGACCTCGCGGCACGCATGCGCCGGGGCCCGCTCGAGGGCGTGGTCAACCAAGCCGACATCCTCGGTCTGACCACTCCGCCGGCCCTCCGCGCCGCGCTCGACGACATGCCTCGGCGCGCCGGCAAGAAGCCGCTGCGCGAGACACTCGACCGGCGTACGTTCCGCTTCACCCGTTCGCAGCTCGAGCGCGCGTTCATCCAGATCGCGCTCGCGGCACGCCTTCCTCGACCCGAGACGTGCGTCGTGGTGAACGGCTGGGAGGTCGACTTCTACTGGCCGGACCTCGACCTCGTGGTCGAGGCGGACAGCCTCACGTACCACCGGACCCCCCAGCAGCAGGCCGTGGACCGCCTGCGCGACCAGGCGCACGCGGCGGCCGTGACCGAGCGCCTGCGGTTCACCCACAGCCAGATCCGGTACTCGCCGGGCTACGTGCGGGCGGTGCTGGCCCGGGTCGCCCGGCGGCTAGCGCGCGAGGTCGGGCGCCAGCTCGAGCAGGTTGGGCACCGGTAGGCCGACGACGTTCCAGAAGTCGCCGTCGATCGACTCGACCAGAGCGGCCCCGCGGCCCTGGATGGCGTAGCCGCCGGCGCGGTCCCGCCACTCGCCGGAGGCGAGGTACCAGTCGAGCACGGGGTCGTCCAACGCCCTGAACCGCACCCGAGTGACGGCAACGGAGGTCCGCTCGGACCCACCCTCTATGAGCGCGATCCCGCTCCAGACCTCGTGCACGCGGGCGGAGAGGGCGAGCAGAGCCTCGCGAGCGGAGCCCTCGTCGGAGGGCTTCCCGAACACCCGCCCGTCGAGCACGACGTCGGTGTCCACCCCGAGGACCCGGCCCTCGGCCGACACCGACCGCGCCTTGCGGAGGGCGTTCTCGAGGACGACCTCGCGCGGGTCGCCGCGGTCGAGCTCGTCGACGCCGGGGTCCACCACCTCGAAGTCCACGCCGAGCTGGGTCAGGATCGCCCGACGCTGCGGCGACCGCGAGGCCAGGATGAGCGGCCGGCTCACCCCAGCTCGGGGAAGAAGATCCCGATCTCGCGCTGAGCGGACTCGGCCGAGTCCGAGCCGTGCACGAGATTGGTCTGGACCTCGAGCCCGAGGTCCCCGCGGATCGAGCCCGGCGCGGCCTCGATCGGGTTGGTGGCGCCGATAACCTGGCGGGCGGCCTTGACCGCCTCGAACCCCTCGAGGACCATCGCCACGAGCGGGCCGCCGGTGATGAAGTCGACGAGGTCGCCGAAGAAGGGCTTCTCGCGATGCTCCTCGTAGTGACGCTCGGCGAGGTCGCGCTCGACGGTCATGTGCTTGAGGGCGGCGATCCGCAGACCCTTGCGCTCGAAGCGCGCGAGGACCTCGCCGGTGAGGCCGCGCTCGAACGCGTCGGGCTTGACGAGGATGAGGGTCCGGTCCATGAGCGCGGGCAGCTTAGCGGGGCCGCGCCGCGTGCTTGCGGCGCCTACGCCGGGTCGGCGCTCGGCGGGCGCGTGCGGCGGACGGGCTGCTCGGCGGTGCCGTCGCCCACGCGGGTGCTCGGGTCCGGGGCGGGCGCGCGGGGCGAGGGG
>JALZEZ010000092.1 GCA_030861775.1 Actinomycetota bacterium | reverse complement strand
GCGCCAGGTCGGCCGTGCGCGCGGACAGCGCCTCCGCACCCCGCCTCGATTCAGCGCCCTGGACACCTTCACCGGCGAGGCTGTCCTCGTGGACGACGTCGTGACCACCGGCGGCACGCTCGCGGCCTGCGCGGCGGCCCTCCGCGCCGCGGGCACGACCAGCGTCGCCGCCCTCGCCTACGCCCGCACCCCACCTCGCTAGCGCGCTGAGTGGAGTGTTTGGGGCCTATATGCGACCAAATCCTCCACTCTCCGCGACCACCGTGCGGAGGGGTGGCGGACGGCCGCACGCAGGCGTAGCATTCGCCGCCTTACAGCGACCAGAGGAGGGCTCGCATGCGCATCGAGATCAAGGGGCGGAACGGGGTCGTGGTGGACGACGACCTGCGGGCCCGGGTCGAGCGCAGGTTCGAGAAGGTCGCCAGGCAGGTGTCGGAGCTGGCCCAGCTCGAGGTCGAGCTCCACGAGGAGCGCAATCCGTCGATCCACCCCTCGCAGGTGGCCGAGGTCACCTTGCGCCTCAAGGGCACCACCCTCCGCGCCCGCGAGTCGGCCGACAACATGCCGCACGCGGTCAACCTCGTGGCGGAGGACCTCGCGCGCCAGGTCAAGCGGCACCGCGACAAGCGCCGCGCGCGGCGCTCCACGCCGCCGCTCGGAGCCCAGCCCGAGGCGCCCCCGCAGGCCCCCTGACCGCACCCCGGAAGGCCTCTGGCCGGAGGCGTCGAAGCCGCTAACCTCGCCCTATGTCCCTCATCGATCGCGCCCTCCGCATCGGCGAATCCAAGAAGTTCAAGAACTTCGAGAAGAGGGTCGCGCGGATCAACGACTACGAGCCCGAGCTCGAGCTCGACGACGACCACGAGCTGAAGGAGCGCGCCGACGCGCTGCGCGAGCGCGCGCGCAACGGCGAGGAGCTCGACAGCCTCCTCCCGGAGTCGTTCGCGCTGACCCGCGAGGCCGCCAAGCGCACGCTCGAGCAGCGCCACTTCGACGTGCAGCTCATCGGCGGCATGGTGCTCCACGACGGCTCGATCGCGGAGATGAAGACCGGCGAGGGCAAGACGCTCACCGCCACGCTCCCGATCGTCCTCAACTCGCTCGCGGGCAACGGCGTGCACCTCGTCACCGTCAACGACTACCTCGCCCGCCGCGACGCTGAGTGGATGCGGCCGATCTACGAGATGCTCGGGGTGACCCTCGGGGTCATCCAGTCCGACGAGCGCGACGCCGAGAAGCACGCCGCCTACGCCGCCGACGTCACCTACGGCACGAACTCCGAGTTCGGCTTCGACTACCTGCGCAGCAACCTGGCCACCTCGCTCGAGGACCAGTACCAGCGTGGCCACCACTACGCGATCGTCGACGAGGTCGACAACATCCTCATCGACGAGGCCCGCACGCCGCTGATCATCAGCGGCCAGCCCGAGCAGGCGGCCGACGTCTACTACAAGTTCGCCGCCCTGGCCAAGCGCATGGTCCCCGGCAAGAAGCCCGAGGGCCTCGAGGCCAAGTCGAAGGAGTACGAGGCGGACTTCGACTTCGAGCCCGACGAGAAGCACAAGACCGTGGCGGTCACCGAGCGCGGCGTCGAGAAGGCCGAGAAGTTCATGGGCATCGACAACCTCTACCTGGCCGAGCACGGCAACCTGGTCAACCACCTGATCCAGGCGCTCAAGGCCGAGGCGCTCTACAAGAAGGACGTCGAGTACGCGGTGATCGACGGCGAGGTCAAGATCATCGACGAGTTCACCGGCCGCATCCTCGAGGGGCGGCGCTGGTCCGAGGGGCTCCACCAGGCGGTCGAGGCGAAGGAGGGCGTCCCGATCCAGGAGGAGAACCAGACCGTCGCCACGATCACCTACCAGAACTACTTCCGCCGCTACGACAAGCTCGCCGGCATGACCGGCACGGCCCTCACCGAGGCCACCGAGTTCATGAAGATCTACAAGCTCCAGGTGGTCGAGATCCCCACCAACAAGCCGATGATCCGCAAGGACCGGAACGACCAGATCTACAAGACCAAGGACGGCAAGTGGGGCGCCGTGGTCGCCGAGATCGCGGACCGCCACGCCAAGGAGCAGCCGGTCCTGGTGGGGACGATCTCGGTCGAGGTCTCCGAGCTCCTGTCCACGCGGCTGACCGAGAAGGGCATCGCGCACGAGGTCCTCAACGCCAAGCCCGAGCACGCCGAGCGCGAGGGCGAGATCATCGCCGAGGCCGGCCGGCCGGGCGCGGTCACGATCGCCACGAACATGGCCGGCCGCGGCGTGGACATCAAGCTCGGCGGCAACGCCGAGCACCTCACCACCCAGGAGCTCCTGGGGCTCGGCCTCGAGCCCGAGAGCGACGACTGGGACGAGGAGTGGAACCAGCTCTTCCCCCGCATCGAGGCGAAGGTGGCCGAGGCCCAGGAGCAGGTCAGGGAGGCCGGCGGGCTGTTCATCCTCGGCACCGAGCGCCACGAGTCGCGCCGGATCGACAACCAGCTCCGCGGCCGCTCCGGCCGCCAGGGCGACCCCGGCGAGTCGCGCTTCTACCTCTCGGCCGAGGACGACCTCGTTCGCCTCTTCGCCGGCGACCGCATCTACCGCATCCTCGACCGGCTCGGCCCGGTCGGCGACGAGGGCGAGGAGCAGCCGATCGAGGCCGGGATGCTCTCGAAGCAGATCGAGAACGCCCAGAAGAAGGTCGAGGAGCAGAACTTCCTGATCCGCAAGCGGGTCCTCGAGTACGACGACGTGATGAACCAGCAGCGCGAGATCATCTACGAGATCCGCCAGCGCATCCTCGAGGGCGACGACATGTCGGAGACCGCCCGCACGCAGATCGCCGACGTGATGGAGCGCATGACCGAGGAGTACCTGGTCGGGGACTACGTCGAGGACTGGGACATCGACGCGCTGCTCACCCAGCTCGAGCAGATCTACCCGGTGGCGATCGCGGCCGAGGACCTCGATCCCAACCGCATCGACCGGGCCACGCTGATCGCGGACCTGCGCGAGGACGTGGTGAAGGCCTACGACGAGCGCGAGGAGGAGCTGGGGCCGGAGCTGATGCGCCAGCTCGAGCGCTTCATCCTGCTCCAGATCATCGACGACCGCTGGCGCGAGCACCTGCACGACATGGACTACCTGCGCGAGGGCATCCACCTGCGCGGGTTCGCCCAGGAGGAGCCGCTGGTCGCCTACAAGAACGAGGGCTTCTCGATGTTCACCGCCCTGGTCAACTCGATCTGGGAGGAGTTCGGGCGCTACATCTTCAACGTCGAGGTCCAGATCGAGGGCGAGAACGGGCAGGGCCAGGAGCAGGTCTGGCAGTCCACGCCGAACTCGACCTCCACCGGCAACCTGCGCTACCAGGGCGGCCGGCCCGAGGACCAGCCGAGCGCGCTCCAGGCTGCGGCCGCGGGCGCGGTCCCGCTGGCGGCGGCCGACATGGCGGTCTCGCCGGGCGTCGACGGCGCCCCCGAGGAGGCCGCGGCGATGGCCAGCGTCGAGACGCGCCGCCTCGACGAGAAGGAGCAGATCGGCCGCAACGACCCGTGCTGGTGCGGGTCGGGCAAGAAGTTCAAGAAGTGTCACGGGGCCTAGCGCGATGAGCGCGAACGGGTCCCTCCGCGACCAGCTCAAGCTGCTCGCGGACTACCTTTGACCCAGCCTCGCTGGCCGAGCGCCTAGCCGCGCTCGAGCGGGAGATGGGGGAGCCGGGCTTCTGGGACGACCAGGAGCGGGCGGCGCGCGTCTCGGCCGAGCACTCCCGCGCTCAGCGAAAGCTGGACAGCTACCGGGGCGTGGAGTCCGACCTCGACGACCTCGAGACGCTGGAGGAGCTGGCGGCCGAGGACGAGTCGATCGCGGCGGAGCTGGCCGAGCAGCGGGCGTCGGTCGAGGCGCGGCTGGCCGAGCTGGAGGAGGCCCGCCTGTTCGCGGGGCGCTACGACGCGGGCGACGCCGTCGTGTCGGTGCACGCGGGCGCCGGCGGGACCGACTCCCAGGACTGGGCCGAGATGCTGCTGCGGATGGAGATGCGCTGGGCCGAGCGGCGCGGGTTCACCGTCGAGTTGAAGGAGGTGAGCCCGGGGGAGGAGGCCGGCATCAAGTCGGCCACCTTCGTCGTGCGCGGGGAGAACGCCTACGGGCTGTACTCGGCGGAGAAGGGCGTGCACCGGCTGGTGCGCATCTCGCCGTTCGACGCCGCCTCGCGCCGCCACACGGCGTTCGCGCTGATCGAGGTCTCGCCGCTGGTCGAGGGCGACCTGGACGTGGACATCGACGAGGGCGACCTCCAGATCGACACCTACCGCGCCTCGGGCGCGGGCGGGCAGCACGTGAACAAGACCGATTCGGCCGTCCGCATCACACATCGCCCCACCGGGATCGTTGTCCAGTGTCAGAACGAGCGATCGCAGACGTCGAACAAGGCGACCGCGATGGCGATGCTGAAGTCGAAGCTGGTCGAGCGCGAGGAGCAGCGCCGGCGCGAGGAGGTGGCGAAGGAGAAGGGCGAGGCGCAGGACGTGGCCTGGGGGTCGCAGATCCGCTCCTACGTGCTCCACCCGTACACGATGGTCAAGGACCACCGCACCAACCACGAGATGGGCGACGTGAGCCGCGTGCTCGACGGGGACCTCGACGGCTTCGTGCGCGCGGAGCTGCTGCGGCGCGCGGCGAGCGGGGCCGCGGCGTGAGCGACGTCCGCTACGCGCGCACCCCGGACGGGGTGAGCCTCGCCTACCGCGTGATCGGGGACGGGCCGATCGACCTGGTCTTCGTGCCCGGGTTCGTGTCGCACATCGAGGGGTGGCTCGACCTCCCTGACGCCGTGCGCTTCTTCGAGCGGCTCGGCTCGTTCGCGCGGGTGATCCTGTTCGACCGGCGCGGACAGGGACTGTCCGACCGCCCCGCCCAGCCGCCCGCCCTCGAGCAGGGCACCGACGACGTCCGCGCCGTGATGGACGCCGCCGGCTGCGAGCGGGCCGCGCTGCTCGCGGTCTCCGAGGGGGGGCCGATGTCGATGCTGTTCGCCGCGAGCTTCCCCGAGCGCGTGCGCGCGCTCGTGCTGTGGGGGACCTTCGCGCGCACCCTGCGCACGGACGGCTACGAGGTCGGGCTCACGCCGGAGCGCTACGCGCGGCTGTGCGAGGAGGTCGAGGCGGGCTGGGGCGGGCCGGTGCTCGCGGGCATCTTCGCCCCGAGCCGCACGGACGACGCCGAGTTCCTCGCGTGGTGGGGCCGCTTCCTGCGCCAGGGGTCGAGCCCGCGGGGCGCGTCGGACCTGCTGCGTCTGTACGAGGGCATCGACGTCCGGGAGGTGCTGCCCTCGATCGCGGTCCCGGCGCTCGTGCTCAACCGGACGGACGACCGGATGACTCCGCCGAGCTGGGCGCGCGTGATCGCGGGCGCGATCCCGGGCGCCCGCTACGTCGAGCTGCCGGGCAGCGACCACGTCATCTTCACCGAGGACGCCGACGAGGTCCTGGACGAGATCGAGGAGTTCCTCACCGGCACGCGGCACGTGCGCGAGCCGGACCGGGTCCTGGCCACGGTGATGTTCACCGACATCGTGGGCTCGACCGAGCGGGCCGCGAGGCTCGGCGACCGCGACTGGCGGCGGCTCGTGGAGCGGCACGACGCGCTGGTGCGGCGCGAGATCGACCGCTTCCGCGGCCGCCCGATCAAGACGCTCGGCGACGGCTTCCTGGCCACCTTCGACGGGCCGGCGCGCGCGATCCGCTGCGCTCGCACGCTGACCGAGGACGTGCGCGAGCTGGGCATCGAGATCCGCGCCGGCCTGCACACCGGCGAGCTCGAGGCGGTGAACGGCGACGTGGCCGGCATGGCCGTGAACATCGGGGCCCGGGTGTCGGCGCTGGCCGAGGCCGGCGAGGTGCTCGTCTCGGGGACCGTGCGCGACCTGGTGGTGGGGTCCGGCATCGACTTCGCCGATCGCGGCACGCACTCGCTGAAGGGCGTGCCCGGTGAGTGGCGGGTGTTCGCCGTGGACGGCGCCGCGTAGTGCAGGAGCTGATCGACCGCGCCCTGGCGGAGGACGTCGGCGCCGGCGACCTCACCACCGAGGCGCTGGTGCCCCCGGACGCCCGGGCGCGCGCGACGATCGTGCAGAAGGCGCCGGGCGTGGTGTCGGGGCTGCGGGTGGCGGAGTCGGTGTTCCGGCGGGTGGACCCAGAGCTGCGCTGGCACGGGCGCGCCGCCGAGGGGGAGTGGCGGGAGGGCGGGCTGGTGGCGGAGGTGGCCGGCTCCACGGCCGCGATCCTGCGCGGCGAGCGGGTGGCGCTGAACTTCCTGGGGCGGCTGTCCGGGATCGCCACGCTCACGGCGCGCTACGTGGCCGCGGTCGAGGGCACGGGAGCGCGGATCCTCGACACCCGCAAGACCACCCCCGGCCTGCGCGCGCTGGAGAAGCAGGCGGTGGCCGACGGCGGCGGGGTGAACCACCGCTTCGGCCTGTTCGACGCTCTGCTCGTCAAGGAGAACCACATCGCCGCGGCGGGCTCGGTGGGCGCCGCCACGCGACAGGCGCTTGCCGCGGCGGATAAGGGAGTGCCGGTCGAGATCGAGGCGCGCACGCTCTCCGAGCTGCGCGAGGCCCTGGAGGCGGGCGCGCCGCGGGTGCTGCTCGACAACATGTCGCTCGACGAGATGCGCGAGGCCGTCGCGCTCGCCGCGGGACGCGCGGAGCTCGAGGCCTCGGGCGGGGTGACCCTCGACACCGTGCGCGCGATCGCGGAGACCGGCGTGGACTTCATCTCGGTGGGCGCCCTCACGCACAGCGCCCCCGCCCTCGACCTCTCCCTCCTCGTCGAGCCGCTGTGATCGGCGCTGTCCTGGATAGGTGCCCTCCTGGGACACCAAAGCAGGACAGCGCGAGAAGAGCCGCACTCCTCGCCACCCTGTTTGCCGCCGTTCTCGCAAGCGCCCCGCCAGCCGGAGCGCAGGAAGATCCCCTCCAACCGCTGCGCGACTCCTGCGAGGCGCGCCGGAGCGCGGACGGGGTGCGCTACCGCATCTGCGAGGGCCCGGTCGCGAGCTTCGACGGCACCCCGCTCGACGCCACCCTCACGCTCCCCGCGAAGCCGCCGCGGGCGCGCTTGCCGCTGGTGGTCTTCCTCCACGGCTTCCTCAACCACAAGCGCGAGTACCTGAGCGAGACGCGCGAGGGCACCGGCCCGGACCGCGGCGCCGACGCCTACAAGACCGTCCGCTGGAACAACGTCTGGTTCGCCGCGCGCGGGTACGCGGTCCTCAACTACAGCGCGCGCGGGCACGGCGACTCCGGGGGGCAGATCGGGCTCTCCAGCCGGGAGGCCGAGGTGCGCGACACCCAGCACCTGACCGGGCTACTGGTGGACCGGGGCTCGCCGCTGGTGCGGGTGGATCGCAGGAAGATCGGCGTGATCGGCGGGTCGTACGGCGGCGGCCAGACCTGGCTGCTCCTGACCACCCGCCCATCCTCCTCGCTGCCGTTCGGAACGTGGCGGAGCCCGGCGGGAAGGCGGATGGAGCTCGCGGCCGCGGTGCCGATGTACACCTGGTCCGACCTCCTCTACTCGCTCGTGCCGAACGGCCGGCACCTCTCGACCGGGGTCGACCCGGCGACCGCCGCGACCCCGATCGGCGTGCCGAAGCAGACGCTCATCGACGGCTTCCTCGCGAGCGCCGGCCAGCGCCTGCCGCAGCAGACCTACGGGTGGCTCGCGCGTACCAATGCGGGCGAGCCGTACGAGGGCGGCGACCCGGTGATCGAGGAGGCGAGGCGCGAGCTCACCGAGAACCGCTCGGCCTTCTACCAGCACGACTACTTCGCGGCACTGCGCGCGCGGCGCGTGCGGCGGGTCCCGGTGCTGGCCGCGCAGGGCTGGAACGACCCGATCTTCTCCGCCATCGAGCCGCTGCGGATGTACCGGCGGCTGGAGCAGTCGAGCCCGCGCTACCCGATCCAGCTCTACCTCGGCGACATGGAGCACCTCACGGCCCGGGCGAAGGTGGCCGACCTGCGCCACTTCCACGTGCTCGGCAACCGTCTGCTCGACCACCACCTGCGCGGGCGCGGGCCGCGGCCGGTGTTCGACGCGCGCGCGGCCGTGACGAACTGCGACGAGAAGCGCTTCGGGCCGGTGATCCGGGCGCGGCGCTGGGACGGGCTGGCGAACGCGCGGGCGAGCTTCGAGCTGGGCGGCCCGAAGCAGACGACCCACCGCGTCGGCGGAGGCCCGGGCCCGCTCGCCGATCCCGTGCTGGTCTCGCAGCAACGGGGCAGGGGATGCATCACGTCGGGACCGGGGGAGACGCCGGGCGCCGCCACCTACGACGTCCCCCTGTCCGCCCCCGCCACGCTGGTGGGCCTGCCGCGGATCACGGTGAGCTACACCGCCACGGCGCCGGACTTCGAGCTGAACGCCCGCCTCTGGGACGTGGCGCCCGATGGCACGATGACGCTCGTCGATCGTGGCGCCTACCGCGGCGGGCCGGACCTGAGCGGCACGGTCGAGTACGAGCTGTTCGGCAACGCCTGGCGCCTGGAGCCGGGCCATTCGCTGCGGCTGGAGCTGCTCCAGGACGACTCGACGTACCTGCGCCCGGACAACGTCCCGTCCACTGTCACCCTGCATACGGCCCGGATCGAACTCACACTCCGCAGGTAGGCGTGGGGTGCCCAGACCACTAGACTGGGCTGTGCCCGAGCAGGCTCGCGGGCTCATTTCGATACCTCGGAGGAGGCTCGAAACATGCATCTGCCAACGGCGCCCACAATGGACGCACCGCTCGCGCTGGAGGACATCCCGGCGCTCAAGCGGGAGGTTCGCGCTCTCGCCGAGGAGCGCAACGCCGTGATCCTGGCCCACAACTACCAGGTGCCGGAGGTCCAGGACGTGGCCGACTTCGTGGGCGACTCGCTCGGGCTCTCCCGCAAGGCCGCCGCCGCGGGGGCCGACACGATCGCCTTCTGCGGCGTGCACTTCATGGCCGAGACCGCCTCGATCCTGAGCCCGGACAAGACCGTCCTGCTGCCCGACCTGGGCGCCGGCTGCTCACTCGCCGACTCCATCGACGCCGACCAGCTCCGGGCCTGGAAGGCCCAGCACCCCGGCGCCATCGTCGTGATGTACGTGAACACCACGGCCGAGGTGAAGGCCGAGACCGACTACTGCTGCACGTCGTCCAACGCGGTGCAGGTGGTCGAGCACATCCGGCGCGAGCACGGCGAGGACGTGGAGATCCTGTTCGGCCCGGACATGTTCCTCGGCGCGTACGTCGAGAAGGTGACCGGCAGGCCGATGCAGGTCTGGGCCGGCGAGTGCCACGTGCACGCGGGCATCCGGCCGTCCGACATCGCGCGGGTGCGCGCGGAGAACCCGGGCGCCGAGTTCCTGATCCACCCGGAGTGCGGCTGCTCGACCTCGGTCATGGAGTACGTGGCCTCGGGCGACGTGGACGCCGAGAACACGCACATGCTCTCGACCGGCGGGATGCTCGACTACGCCCGCACCTCGGACGCCGACACGTTCATCGTCGCCACCGAGACCGGGATGCTGCATCCGCTGGAGCAGGAGAACCCGGGCAAGCGCTTCGTGGCGGCCAACAGCTGCGCGGTCTGCCCGTTCATGAAGATGATCACGCTGCCCAAGCTGCGCGACGCGCTGCGCGACGGCGGCCCGCAGTACACCGTGAAGGTCGACCCCGAGCTGGCCGAGCGGGCGCGGGTGCCGATCGAGCGGATGGTCGCGATCGGCGGCTAGCGGGCCGC
>JALZEZ010000346.1 GCA_030861775.1 Actinomycetota bacterium | reverse complement strand
GCGGCGGCCAGCGCCGCCAGCGCCGCCGCCCCGGGGACGGCGTAGGCCAGCCGCCACGAGACCGCCTCGGTGAGCACCCCGATCAGCGGGTTGCCGAAGATCCACGCCAGCGACTGCGCGCCCACCACGTAGCCCAGCGCCCACGCCGCGTCGGCCTCGTCGAACCACGCCCCGGCGCCGGCGAAGCCGCCCGAGAGCAGGCAGGCCACGCCGAGCCCGATGAACACGTGCCCGCCGTAGAAGACGGCCAGCGAGGTGGCCAGCGAGGTGATCGCGTGCCCGGTCACGGCCAGCCCCGCGCCCCAGGTGATGATCGGCTTGACCCCCACCCGGTCGATCAGCGGCCCGATGCGGAGCGAGGCCACCGCGGCGACCGCGGCCATCACCGTCCGCGCCTGCCCCACCGCGCTCACCGATGCGTCGAAGGCCTCGCCGATGTTCACGATGATCGGCGCCAGCACCATGATGCTCGCCTGGGCGGCGAGCGTGGCGAGGACGAGCGGTATCAGCGCCCGGCGGTCGGGGCGGCGCGGCATCCGCCTAGGATCGCAGCGCGGGGGCGCGCGCTACTGCGCGCAGTACGGCAGGCCGAGCTCGGCGAAGCGCTCGCCGGCGTTCTCGGCGAGCGTCTGCATGTGGGGGGCCTGCGCCACGAGGACCGCCATCGGGTCCGGGGCGTTGCGGGCCATGTTCAGCACCTTGTCGAGCTCGCGGTTGAACTGCCGGTGGATGCGGATGACCTCCTTGACATCGGCCCGCACCTCCTTCGGCGGCGTTGGCAGCTCCTCGATCTTCTTCTGCTCCTGGCGGAAGAAGATGCGCCAGGTGATGATGTTGTCGCCCTCGATCGACTGCATCGCCTTCGTCTGGCGCACGCGCTTCTCGCAGATCTTGTCGATCTTCGCCATGTACGGGTGCTCGCTGCGGAAGTACTCGAGGAACGGCTTGTCGGGCAGCGCGGCCCCGGCCGCCAGCGCCGCGCCGATCCAGAGCACGGGGTAGACGACGACGAGCGGCGAGTCGGCGGCGGGCTTGAAGTCCCGGTCCGCCTCGCGCACGCAGGTGCCGGCGGCGATATCCCCCAGCCGCTGCCGCTTCGGTCCGGTGAGCATCCAGCTGATCAGCGCGATCACGGGCAGGAACCCCACCGCGGCGCCCTCGTCGATGAAGCGGAAGATCGTGCGCGCCGCGACCTTGTTGGCGGGGACGCCGTCGCCGTCGAGCGTGACCACCCGCAGGCGCATCAGCTTCTTGCCCAGCGTCTGGCCGAAGGCCGTCTCGAGGACGAGGTAGTACGACAGCTTCAGCGCGAGGTAGACCACCACCGTCCCCACCGCGGCCCCGTTGAACAGGAAGTAGCCCACGAGCGCGCCAAGCACGAGGACGACCTCGTCGATCACGTGCGCGATCGTGCGCCGCCGGTCGAGGCGGCGGCGGTCCTCGAAGCGCGGGTTGACGCGCACCTCCTCGCCCGTGAACGACGCGGCGGCCACGGCGGCGGCCGTGGGCATGGCGTCCTGGACCGCGTCGCGGCGCGGCTGCTCCGGCGGGAACGGCGTGCCCCAGCCGGGGGGCGGGCTGAACTCGGTGTCTGTCTCCGGCATTACCGGAGTGCTATCGAGCGCGGACGCGCCGAGCTTTAGCGCAGAGTGCGCCGATTCCAGGCGCTGCGGTTGCCGGCCGCGTCGACGGCCACCGCGCGGAGCTTCGTGCGGCCGGAGCCGAGTCGCAGCAGCTTGCTGCGCCGCTTCAGCCCGTTGGACAGCGTGCGCCACTTCCCGCGGCGGTGGACCTGGACCAGGACGGACGCGAGGCCGCTGCCGCCGGTGTCGCTCGCGGTCCAGCCCACCCGCACGAGATCGCGGCGCACGCGGCGCAGCTTCAGCTTCACGCGCGGGGCGACGAGATCGGGCACGCGGGCGGCCGGCTGGCCCTTCGTCTCGGAGGGCGCGTCGAAGGCCGCGCCGTACTGCTGGCCCGGCGCGGAACCGGGGTCGCCGCCCGGCGGGTCGCCGCCCTGCTCGCCGCCGCCCGGCCCGGCCGGCGGCGCGGCGCCCGGCAGCATCGCCATGCGCCAGTCGCTGACGATCTCGTTCAGCGGCACCGTCGTGCGGGCGTTGTCGGAGTCGACGATGAACAGCAGGTGCATGCCGTGCGTGCCGATGCTGCCCTGGAAGAACCTGTCGCTGCCGTCGGGCGGCCCGTCGGAGGGCTTCCAGCAGCGGCGCGGGGTGCCGTCGGAGGCCGTGCGCGGCTCGTCGCCCGAGCGCTTCTTGACCTTCGGCCCCGGATCGGTGCCCGTGCCGTCGTCGAAGCACGAGTCGTCGCGGTAGTACGGCGTGGCCACGAGCGACTGGGCGGCACCGCCGGGCGTCATGTCGCGCGTGTCCACGGTGAAGCGGTCCACGACCGTGCCGCTCGGCCCGGTGATCTGCGACCACTCGAGCCCGACGTTGGCCCGGTGCAGCGTCGGGTCGAAGGAGTCCACGCTCTGGTGGTAGTAGTCGAGCTCGCCGGTCGGGTCGTTGTCGCCGATGGCCTTGGTCACGTCGCAGAGCTTGAACTGCTCGTAGAAGGTCCGGTAGCCCTGGTCGATGTCGCTGGTCTCGTTGGCGTCGTAGTTGGCGTTGCAGGGGTCGTCGAAGTTGCCGAAGACCTCGTCGTTGCGGCCGTCCACATCCACGCCCTCGGGCCGCTGCGCGTTGTAGAACTTCTTGACCGCGCCGGCGTTGAAGTCCCACTGCGCGTAGATGCCGTCGAGCGGCGGGATCGGGTGCACGCGCAGCCAGCTCTTCTGGCGCATCTCGGCCCGGTAGAAGGTCTCGCGGCGGACGACGTTGGTGCCGGAGTCGGCGCCCCAGGTCTCACGGATCGCGCGCACCGGCCCGACCCGCTCGCCGAGCAGCGTGCTCGACCCGCCCCAGTTGGTGTCCTCCTCCTCGAAGCCGCAGCACGGCGTCTCCGAGCCCGGGTCCTGGGCGAACGCCCGCGCCTTCCAGCGGTCGATCAGGTCGGGGCCGTAGGTCTTCCCCTCGTCCGAGGAGATGTGGAGCTGGGTCATCAGCCAGCGGCCGTCGTAGCGGAAGCGGTAGCGGTCGGTGGTGATCCAGGCGAAGTCGCGCGGGCGGCGGCGGCCCTGCTTGGGCTTGCCCTTGTCGTCCAGGACCGGGTTGCCCGCGGCGTCGCAGTAGGGGCCGGTCCGCGCGTTGCCGTAGTCGCTGTAGCTCGACTGGGAGAACTCGTACAGGTCGGCGTTCGAGTCGCGCTTGTAGCGGACGTAGCCGTTGCGCTCGTCGAAGGCCGGCTTCGCGCCCTTGCCGTCGGTGCGGACCACGTAGACGTAGCGCTTCTCGGCGCTCGAGTCGCGCGGGTCGGAGACCACCAGCTCCCTGATCGCCTCGACGTGGGCCGCGTTGGGCGCCGGCGTGCCCTCCGGGACCTGGGGGCCGGCGTCGGACCACATGAAGGCCATCTCGTCGTTGTCGTCGAGCCCGCGGATCGGGTCGCGGCCCTCGGGGATGCTCGGATCGGGCTTCGCCAGGCAGGGGTTCGCCGGGTCGTGGGTCCGGTAGCGGTAGCCCTCGCGGTCGAACTCGTAGGTCGTGTGCTGCTCCTCGCCTGAGTAGAAGCTGAAGCCCGAGGCGGTGTTGTCGAGGTAGCGGGTGAAGACCTGGTCCACCTGGAACGGGATCTGCTTCCAGCCCCTGCCGGGATCCCAGCGGTAGGCGAGCAGGCGGTCGACCGGATCGCCGTCGCCGAGGGCGTTGCCGGTGTCGGCCTGCGGCGGCTCGACCTTGTTGTTGTCGCAGTCGCCGCGGTCGGGCGACGGGCAGTCCGCGATGTCCATCAGCGGCAGCCGCGCGGTCTGGTTGGAGGGCACCGACCAGCCGGAGCCGAGGTCCGCGCCGCGGATCACGATCGGCTCGGTGTCGCGCTTGGGAGGCGCGTTCAGCTCGGGGAGTTGCGCATGAGCCGCGCTCGGTACCGCCAGAAGGAGTCCGAGCGCGAGGATCGGGCCTCGCACGCTGGCGCGTATACCCCGCTGCGACGAACTTCGAACTACTTGATCACGGCGATGGTGTCGCCGGTGGCGACGGCACCGCCCTCGGAGACGTTGAGCTCCTCGACCTTCCCGGCGGCGGGGGCCGTGATCTCGTTCTCCATCTTCATCGCCTCGATCACGCAGATGAGTGCGCCCTCGGCGACCTCGGCGCCCTTCTCCACCACGACCTTGAGCACCGTGCCCTGGATCGGGGAGACC
>JALZEZ010000345.1 GCA_030861775.1 Actinomycetota bacterium | reverse complement strand
GAGCGGGCGAGGGCCGCGTCGGGCGGGCGCTCGCCGGGCAGCGGGGGCGAGTCGCCGTTGCGTGCCTCGCCGCGCAGCACGGCCACGGTGTCGCGGATGTCGCGGCCGCGCATCAGCCGCCGGACGTGCACGTACGACGCGACGACCTCCGCCGCCAGGCGGGCCTTCGCGGGAGGCGAGAGGGGCCGCTCGGCGGTCACGCGATCAGCGCCTTCGCGGCGTGCTCCTCGACCACCTCCGCCAGGCGGGCGGAGCCGTCGCGGACGGTCAGCCAGAACATCGGCACGGACCGGAACAGGTGCGCGCAGACGTCGAGCTGCCGGCGCAGGCGCTCGGGCGTCCGCACCCCCAGCACGAACGTGCTCGCCAGCAGCATGCGCGGGTCGGGGCTCTCGATCCGCTCCACCGGCTCCCCCTGGCCGCGCAGGAAGTAGATCCCGGCCAGAGGCGCCTGTGACTCGAAGCGCTCGAGCCCGACGTACGTCTTCTCGCTGTAGCCGAGCACCTCGCCGACCCCGTCCCACAGGTCCGGGGCCATCGTCTCGCGCTCGGTGTCGCGCACGCTCGCGATCGCCGCACCCGGATGGGCGACCACGCCGTACGTGTTCTGCTCGAGCGCGAGCACGTCGTCGGTCAGGAAGGCCGCCCCGCGGGCGGCGAGCTGGATGGCCAGCGACGTCTTGCCCGCCCCGGTGGGACCGACGAACGCGATCGCCCGGCCGTCGACGGCGATCGCGCTGGCGTGGAACGCCTCGAGCCCGCGCAGCACCGCGGCCCACGGCAGGATCCGCCCCACGAGGAAGCGCTGCCAGCTCCACGGCTCGTCGTCGGGCGGCGCGCAGCGGATCAGGTCGCCCGACGGCGACAGCCGGGCGAGCCCGAAGTGCCGCGCGTAGAGGCGGTAGCCGGCCTCCGGGTGGGCCTCGATCGTGCGGGCGGGCTCGCCGCCGTCGAAGCTCTCCTCGAGCACCCGCTCACCGCCCGGCCAGTCGCGGTCGATCTCCTCCGGCGGCACCAGGTCGGCCCGCGTGGGACGCCCGATCGGGGGGCCCGTGGCCTCCGGCAGCCCGGGGGCCTCGAACGAGAGGTCGATCTCGAGGCCGAACGCCTGCGCCCGGCGCCGGCCCTCAGCCCCCATCGCGTTCGATGAGCCCGCGCTCGCCCAGCTCGCGGCACAGGTCGAGCACGTCGCGCTCGATCCGCTCGCGCGGCTGCTCGAAGTCGGCGCTCAGCCGATCCACCGCCGCCCCCACGGTGTCGCTCTCGCCGAGCCGCTCGACCATCGCGGCGGCCGTCCGGTTGAGCCCGTGGTACATCCCGCTGTCGAGGTTCAGGATGACGGTCTCGTCCCCGAAGTCGCGGTACACGACGTGCTCCGGCACCCGCACGCGCGTCTGGAGCAGGGAGCTGTCGGGTTCCGGCGCCATCAGTACTCGATGATCGTGCCCTTCCGGCGGCTGAGGGCCACCGCGGCGCGGAGGACGAAGAACGAGAGCGGCAGCATCGCGGCCGCGAAGCCCCCCAGCTTGAGCAGCTCGGCCCACACCGGATCGTGGAGGTCGGTGCCGACCAGGACGTTGCGCAGCAGGTCGACCGCCGGCGTGAACGGCTGCACCTCGGATGCCCACTGGATCCACCCCGGCAGCAGCTCCACCGGGAAGTAGACCCCGGCCAGCAGGGTGATCCCGGTGATCAGCAGGGTGGCGCCCGCGTTGGTCTGCTTGAACACGACCACGGCGGCGGTCATCAGCAGCCCGAACGGCGCGAACGCCGCCGCGGCCAGGACGGCCAGCGGGATGGCGGCCGGCACGGTGGACCAGCGCAGCTCGAGCCCGAAGACGGCCCCCGCGTACGCCAGCGAGACGATCGCCACCGCCAGCGACAGCAGCAGCGGGAAGAGGAGCAGCGAGGCGATCGAGCGCACCGGCCCGAACGGCGACAGCACCATCCGCTCGAAGGTCCCGGCCTGGAGCTCGGCCCGCAGCGTTGACACCGGCGCCGACAGCGTGGAGGTGAGCACGGCGAAGATCATCAGCCCCACCACCACGAAGGCGTAGTACTCGTCCGGCGACCCCACTCGCGGAGACGACACGAGCCGTGATACGTAGTAGAACAGCGTAAGGCTCACCGCGGTGGTGAAGAACGTGGTGAACATGCGCGTCCGGTAGCTGGCGAAGATCAGGAAGTCGCGCTTGCAGATCGCGCCCGCGGCCGCGGCCAGCGCCGGGAGCGACCTCACGCCGGCTCCAGCCGGCCGCCGCTGAGCTCGTATCCGGAGTCGATCCCCGGCACCTGCTCCCAGTGCGCCGGCAGGCAGACAAGCGCGCAGCCGCCGCGCGCCTTCACCGACTCGATCGCCCGGCCCATGAGGGCGATGCCCTCGTCGTCGAGGCTGGTGGCGGGCTCGTCGAGCAGGAGCGCGGTCGGCTCGTGCAGGAAGACGAGCGCCAGCCGCAGGCGCTGCCGCTGGCCCATCGAGAGCCGGTCCACGCGCTTGCCGAACAGCGGCTCGAGCTCGAACGCGCTCGCCGTGCGCTCGATCGCCGCCGCGCGCTCGCGCTTCGGCAGCAGCGCCAGCCGGGCGGTCAGCTCCAGGTGGTGCTCGGCCTTGAGCCGCGCGTAGAGCCCGCTGTTGCCGGCCGAGAGGAACCCCACCCGGCGCTGGAACGCCGTCCGGTCCCGGTCGGGGTCGATCCCGCACACGCGCACGCTGCCCTGCTCCGGCGCGATCAGGCCGGCGGCGATGCGCAGCAGGGTGGTCTTGCCGGCCCCGTTGCGGCCCACGATGGCCCGCGCCGTGCCCGCCTCGAGCGTGAGGTCGACCCCCTCCAGCACCGGCGGCGCCTGGGGCCAGCGCTTGACGATGCCCGCCAGGGCGAGGGGCGGCGCCCCGGCCTCGCGCGCGGCCTCGCCCGGATCGGCCACCGTCCCCGTCACTGCGCCTATTGGAGCACAGGCCCGGGCCGGTTCGCCACGCCTGAGAGGAGCCGTTCGAGGGCGGCGACCGAGTCGCGCAGGTCGAAGCCGGACTCCACCCGCTCGCGCGCGGCCCGGCCGATCCGCAGGCGCAGCTCGCGATCGGTCACGAGGCGCCACAGCTCGTCGGCGAGCAGGTCCGCCCGGGCGGGCGGGACGAGGAAGCCCGAGCGCCCGTGCTCGACCAGCTCCGGCACCCCCATCACGTGGGTGGTCACGACCGGCAGCTCGCTGGCCATCGCCTCCATCAGGACGGTCGGCACGCCCTCGGCGTACGAGGGCAGGCAGAAGACGTCCGCCTGGCGGTACAGCTCCGGGAGGATGTGCTGCCCGAGCGCGCCCGCGAAGTACACCCGGTCGGCGATCCCGAGCTGCTCCGCGTAGGCCTCCAGGCCGGGCCGCTCTGGCCCGTCCCCGACCAGCAGCGCGCCGAAGTTCGCCCCCCGCCGCTCGACCTCGGCCAGCGCCTCCAGCAGGATCGCGTGGCCCTTGCGCGCGGACATGCCGGCCACGTCGAGGATCTCGACCCGGCGCGCGTCCGGGCGCTCCTCGGCGGGCGGGTGGAAGAGGCCGAGGTCGATCCCCGAGCGCAGCGTGTGCAGCCGGTGCCAGTCCGCTGGGCCGACCAGCCCCATGAGCTGGCTGCGCACGAAGTCGCTGGTGCAGACGACCGCGTCGGCGGCCCGGACCTTGTCCGCCAGCTTGTGCGCCTTCATGTCGAGCAGCTCGGTCGGGCCGTGGATCGTGAGGCTCCAGGTCCAGCCGCCGCGCGCGTCGGCGGCGTTGGCGAAGCGGGTGCAGAGCATCGCCACGTCGCTCGCCACGTTCGCGAAGTGCACGTGCACGTGCCGGACGCCGAGCCCGGACAGGTGGTGCCAGAGCAGCATCGACTCGGCGAAGTAGAAGAGCTGCCAGAGCCGGTTGCGCGAGCCGCCGGGGCCGAGCCGCAGCGCGTGGGCCAGCGTGCGCAGGTAGGCGCCGGGGGCGGCGGCGAAGGCCCGGGCGTGGGCGCCGAGCAGGCGCGGCGCGGTGGTGGGGAGGAGGGCGTGGGTGGACTCCTGCTCGCGCTCGGCCTGGGGCGAGATGACCTCGCGCGGGTCCTGCCGGCGGATCGAGACCGTGTGCACCTCGGCCCCCAGCTCGCGCAGCGCCCGCACCTCGTGCTGGACGAAGACGCTGGTGATCTCGGGGTAGCGGGCGACCAGGTGGGCGCAGCGCAGGGTCGAGCTCATCCCGCGGCCTCCCGCGCGGCCGCCACGGCGCGCTCGCGGAAGCGGCGCTCGCGCTCGGCGGCCC
>JALZEZ010000344.1 GCA_030861775.1 Actinomycetota bacterium | reverse complement strand
GCCCACAGGAAGCCGCGGCGCGCATCGGCGCCGGCGTCCCGCGGCCGGCGCCCCTGGCGGAGCGCGTAGAGCGGCCCCGCACCCGCGGCGATCACCGTGAGCGCGACCGTCGCCCAGCCCGCGACGTTCACGTGGTACAGCACCGTGAAGAGCGCGATCCCGGCAAGGAAGCCGGTCGGGATCGTGAGCGCGCGCAGGCGCACGCCGCTCACGAGTGCGATGCCGTAGCCGAGCCCGGCCGACGCGAGAACCACCGCGAGCGGGACGAGGACCCACGCTGTGAATAGCGTTCCTGGCGCCTGCAGATCCAAGCGGGCAAAGGTAGAGGGATGACCGTCAGCGTCGCCATTCCGGTCCGCAACGGCGGGGCCACCTTCCCGCCGCTGCTCGACGCCATCCGCGCCCAGCGCATCGACCGCGAGGTCGAGATCGTCGTGGCGGACAACGAGTCGACCGACGGCAGCCGCGAGGAGGCCGAGCGGCGGGGGGCAGTGATCGTGGACGTGCCGCGCGACGAGTTCTCGCACGGCGGCACGCGCGACCTGCTGATGCGGGCCGCCCGCGGCGAACACGTGGCGTTCGTGACCGACGACGTCTTCCCCGACAGCGAGACCTGGCTGGCCGAGCTGGTTGCCGGCTTCGGCGACGCCGAGAACGTGGGCCTGGTCTACGGCCCCTACCTGCCGCGGCCCGACGCGAGCCCGTCGGTGGCCCGCGAGCTGACCGAGTTCTTCGCCGCCCTGTCGCCCGACGGGCGCCCGCGCGTGGACCGCGGGCTGCCGGACGACCTCCGCCCCGGCCCGGTCACCTTCTACACGGACGCGAACGGGTGCGTGGCGCGCGCGGCCTGGGAGCGGGTGCCGTTCCGGCCGGTGACCAACGCCGAGGACCACGTGCTCGCCATCGACATGCTGCGCGCCGGGTACGCCAAGGTCTACCGGCCGTCCGCCGCGGTGATCCACTCGCACGACCCGCCGCCGCTCGAGCGCTTCCGCCACATGTTCGACGAGTTCCGCGCGCTGCGCGAGATCTACGGGCACGTGGAGGAGGCCGGCTGGCCGTACACGCCCGCCGTCGTCCGGCGCGGGGTGCGGCGCGACCGCGCCTGGCTGCGCGCCCAGGGCCGCTCCGGATCGGACCTCGACCGGGCCACGCTCGACTCGCTCCTCTACCACTGCGTGCGCACGAGCGCCGCGATCCTCGGCACGCGCGCCGACCGCCTCCCCCCGGCCATGCGGCGGGTGCTCTCGCGCGACCGGCGCGATCGGTTCGACCCCCTTTAGTCTCCTGCTGCCGATGCGCCTGCGCCTGCAACGGATCCGGATACGGCTGATCGACCTGTTCGGCGGCCTGCCGCGGCGCGCCTACCTGACGATCAAGTACCGCGGCTGGCGCTCGTTCCTGTTCCGGGCAGTCACGTTCCCGCTGCGGCTCACGCCGCTCGGCCGCCACCTCGGCATCGAGCGCGACCGCACCTACGCCGCCCAGGCGCGGCGCTGGTACGAGGCGAACTGGCGGCCGGTCACGATCGCGATCCCGCACTGGGGACCGCCGGAGCAGACGATCGAGACGGTGGACGCGCTGCTGCGCACCACCGACCGCGAGCGCGTGCGGATAGTCGTGGCCGACGACGCCAGCCCGGACCCGCACCCGCGGCGGCTGCGCGAGGGGCTGGAGGGCAAGGCCGAGGTGATCCTGGCCGAGGAGAACGCCGGCTTCGCCGTGAACTCCAACCGGGCGCTGCGCGCCGCCCGCGACGGCGACGACGTGATCCTGCTCAACAACGACGTGGTGGCGCGCACGCCGGGCTGGCTGGAGGCGCTCCAGCTCGCGGCGTACGGCGACGACGACATCGGCATCGTCGGGCCCAAGCTCCTGTACCCCGACCGCACGATCCAGTCGGCGGGGTCGTACCGGAACCTGGGCGCGCCGGAGTGGTTCGACCACCGCTACCGCTTCCGCGCGATGGACCACCCGCCGGCCGAGCTGGAGGCCCCGTGCATCGCGGTCACCGGCGCCTGCATGTACGTGCGCCGCTCGACTGTCGAGAAGATCGGCCTGCTCGACGAGCGCTACCCGATGGCGTTCGAGGACGTGGACTGGTGCCTGCGCGTGTGGGAGGCCGGGCTGCGCGTGCTGTACCACCCGTACTCGGCGCTCTTCCACCTGGAGTCGAAGACGCGCGGCACCGACCAGGGCGAGCGCGAGATGGACTCGCTGCGGATCTTCTGGGAGCGCTGGGGCGACTGGTTCGACCGCCGCAACGTGCGCACCGGGGACGGGGGCCTGCGGATCGTCTACGTGACCGAGGACACCGGGGTGGGTGGCGGCCACCGGGTCGTGTTCGAGCACCTGAACGGTCTCGCCGCGCGCGGGCACGAGTGCGAGCTGTGGTCGCTGGACGGGCCGCCGGACTGGTTCGACCTGAACGTGCCGGTGCGCTCGTTCGACGAGTACGACGACCTGATCGAGGCGCTCGAGCCGCTCGAGGCGATCAAGGTCGCCACCTGGTGGAACACCGCGGCGCCCGTGTGGCGTGCCTCGGTGGTGCACGGCATCCCGGTCTACTTCGTCCAGGACATCGAGACCTCGTACTACCCCGACCACCCGCACATGCACGCGCACGTGCTGGCCAGCTACCGGCAGGAGTTCCGCTTCCTCACCACCTCTGGCTGGGTGGCCGAGCGCCTGCGCGAGCTGGGGGTCGAGCCGCACGCGATCCCGCCCGGCGTCGACCTCGAGACCTTCCACGACCTGGGCCTCGATCGCGCGGGCGACGTGGTCCTCACCCTCGGCCGCACCAACCCGCTGAAGAACCTCGACCTGACGCTCGAGGCCTGGACCGCGATGCCGAACGGGCGGCCGCAGCTGTGGATGTTCGGCATCGAGCCGGACCTGGCCGACAGGCCCGGCATGCGCTACTTCGAGCGGCCGAGCGACGCCGAGGTGAACGAGCTGCTCAACAAGGCCACGGCGCTGGTGCAGACCTCGCGCCACGAGGGCTTCTGCCTGCCGCTGCTGGAGGCCATGGCGGCGGGCGCGCCGGTCGTCTGCACCGACGCTCACGGCAACCGCGACTTCTGCCGCGACGGTGAGAACTGCCTGATGGTCGAGGACGATCCCGCCGCGGTCGGCCGCGCCCTCGAGCGCGTGCTCGGCGACGGCGAGCTGCGCGAGCGGCTGGCGGCCGGGGGACGGCGCACGGCCGAGGAGTACGCCTGGCCCGGGTTGCTCGACCGGATCGAGCGCTTCTACGAGGACGTGGCACCGGACCCGCGTTGAGGGTCGCCTTCCTGATCCACGAGCTGGGTCGCTCGGGCGGCGCGCAGACCATCCTCCGCTACGCGCGCGCCCTCGACGGCGCCGAGCTGGTGGTGACGGGGCCGGCGGCGGAGCTGCCCGCCGACCGCGACGGCGTGCCCGTGCGCCGGCTCGCCGACGCCCGCGGCGAGCCGTGGGACTGCGCGATCGCCACCTGGTGGACCACGGCCGGGTTCCTCTGGGAGGTGGACGCCCGCGCGCGGATCGCGTTCCTCCAGAGCATCGAGAGCCGCTTCTACACCGAGGCGCACTTCGCGGAGCGGTTCGCGGCGGAGCAGGTCCTGACGCTCCCGCTCGGCTTCGTAGTCGTCGCCCCGTGGATGCGCAATGTGCTCGCGGAGCTGCGCCCCGACGCCGCGTGCGTGGTGGTGCGGAACGGGATCGACAAGGGGGTGTTCGCGCCGCGCGACGCGGCCGCCGCTCCGCCGACCGCGGCCGCTCCGGGCGCGCCGCTCCGCGTGCTCGTTGAGGGCCAGCCGTCGCAGTGGTTCAAGGGCGTGCACGACGCGCTCGCGGCCGTGAGCGCCATGTCCGAGGCGGCCGAGGTCACGGTGGTGGCCGGCGACCCCTCCGCCGCCGACGGCATCGAGGGCGCACGGATCGCCGGGGGGCTGGAGCCGGCGGGCATGGCCGCGCTGTACGCCGAGCACGACGTGCTGCTCAAGCTCTCCCGCGTGGAGAGCCTCGGGCTGGCGCCGATCGAGGCCTTCCACGTCGGCGTCCCCGCGGTCGTGACCCCGTACACCGGGCACGAGGAGTACCTCGAGCACGGCCGCAACGGCCTGGTCGTGGGCTACGACGACGTACCCGGCACCGCGCGCGCGCTCGACGCGCTGGCCCGCGACCGGGGCCGCCTGCGCGAGCTGGCCCAGGGCGCGCTCGCGACGGCCGAGCGGTGGCCCGCGGCGGACGCCGCCGCGGCGGAGTTCGCCGCCGCCGTGACCGCGCTCGCGGAG
>JALZEZ010000343.1 GCA_030861775.1 Actinomycetota bacterium | reverse complement strand
CCGCCCACCTGGAGCAGCCCGACGCCGTCGCCGAGGCGCTGCTCGGCTTCCTCAGTTCAGCTCGCGGAAGCTGTTCCTGACCTTGCTGATGCTCGAGTAGTAGTTGATCGAGCGGATCGCGTTGGCGTCGTAGATGACGCGCGTGTTCCCGCCGACCTGGAAGCAGCCGGGCCCGTCGATGAAGATCGCGCCCTGGATCGTGCTCGAGCCGCCCGCGTCGAACAGCGGGCAGGTCGCGTTCTGCGCGTTGTAGAGGTAGACCGTGCCGTAGTAGGTCGGGTTGCCGCGCCAGGTGAGCGTGCCGTTGACCAGGATGAACATGCCCGGCGCCGCCGCCGAGTTCCAGTTGCCGTTCCCGTTGTACGAGCAGTTGCCGGACTCGACGAACACGATCGTGCCCACCGGGCTCGTCGGGCAGCCCGTGTAGTAGGTGCCGTTCGCCATCGCGGTCTGGCGCAGGCGGTCGAGGTCGCTCGGCGGTATCTGGTGGGTGCCGGGCCAGTTGAAGCTCGTGCTGCCCGGCCCCTTCACCTGACCGGGCTTCGTGGTCACGTAGCAGCCCGACGAGCTCGCGCTCGAGCAGCGCAGCCCGAGCGTCGAGCCGTTCAGCGAGATGAACGGCTTCGGCCCGCCGGTGGTGACCTGGAAGCTGCCCGCCGTCAGCACGTTCTTCGGCAGCGTGACCGTCAGCCGGTCGATCCGGATTCGCTCCACCACCGTCCGCCGCGTCCCGCGCAGCGCGGTGATCGCGCGGATCCAGACCTCGCCGTCGCCGTTGGCGTCCCAGGCCGGCTGGGTGGGCGTGGTCGCGTCGTCGTAGTAGTCCACGCTGGTGCCGCCGTTGTCGCGCACGATCGTGGACCACTGCACGCCGGTCGCGTAGTCGCGCGCGGTGAAGCTGCGGGCAACGACCGTCGGGTCGGGGCAGCGCGCCGTGTTCGCGCTCGCGCCGGAGGCGGAGAGAACGCTCCCGTTCCAGTAGCAGTCGGGGTAGGCCGTGCTCGCGGCGGCGGGCCACAGCTGGGAGACGACGAAGGCCTGGCTGGTGAGCACCCCGTCGTCGTGGTTGAACGCCGACTCGCGGATGCGCTCGTCCGCGGCCTGCCGCGACTGGCCGTCCACGTAGGCGAACCCGGCCAGACCGAGACTCATCATCAGCCCGGTCACGATGACCGCGATGACGAGCGCTGAGCCGGACTGGTCGCGGAGCCTCACTGCACCGTCACCGCCTCGGTCGTCGAGGCGTACAGACCGCCCGGATCGGTCACCGTGAGCGTCACGCTCAGCGTGCCCGGCGATGACGGCGTGTAGTCCACCGTCGCGCTCGTCGCGGACAGCGCGGCACCGTTCACCCTCCAGGCGTAGGCGAGCCTCTGGCCCTCGGGGTCGCTCGACCCCGTCGCGTTCAGGACCACGACGCCGCTCCCGAGCACCCGCGCCGTGAACGAGGCGACCGGCGGGTGGTTCGCGTTCCGCAGGAAGACCCCCGACTGCAGATGGGTCTCGCCGGCCCCGCGCCCCGGCGTCATGTCGATGTACAGCGACACCTGCACGCGCCGCACCTCGGCCGGCACGGTCGAGTCGTAGGTGAAGAGCGGCCGCGCGCCGCCGCTGCGATTGACCACGTCCTCCGCCACGAGCCGCCTGGCCGGCCAGTCCGGGTCCGGGCAGTCGGCGGTCGAGGGGAGCGGCGGCGCCGTGGCGCTGGTCCAGGTCTGGACCTGCGCCCACAGCTCGCCCTCGGCGAACGGCGCCTCGCCGAGGCAGTAGCGGATCCGCTCGATGTTCGCGCTGTTCGAGGTGTCGGTGGGACGTTCGTGACCGACCGTCTCGAAGACGAGGTCGTACGGCTCGGCCACCGCGATGCCCTCCGGCGCGTTCGTGTTCGCCACCGCGTGGTTGCGCAGCTCGCGGACGAGCTGGTCGATCGACTGGCGCGCGCGCTGCTGGGAGTCGTTGACCTCCTCGGTCGCCCGCGAGGTGGTCGCGAACTCGCTCAGGCTGGTCAGCGTGGCCCCCAGCACGAGCAGCATCAGCACCGCCGCGAGGAGGACCTCGGGCAACGTGATGCCGGCCTCGGAGCGCAGGAGCCGCCTCATCGCGTCACCGCGTTCGAGAAGGCGGACTCGGACAGCTTCGAGTCGACCGCCACGACCCGGTAGGTGTGCTGCGTCGTGCCCGGGTCGGGATCGGTCCAGAGGATCACCGAGCCGGCGTTGTCGATCACGTCGTAGCGGTTGGTCAGCGCCGTCCCGTCGCGGTAGATCCGGTAGAAGTCGACGAAGTCCTTGTTGTCGGGATCGGTCGTGGGGTACCAGCCGATCGTCCCGTAGGCCCCGGCGTTGCCGATCGTCGGGGTGGCCGGCGCCCGGTTGCCGGTGCCCACCGTCACGCTGGCCGACGGCGCGCTCTCGCGCAGCGCGCCGGACTCGTCACGGTCCACCGCGCGCACGTGGTAGGTCAGCGACTGCGCCGGGGACGGGTCGGCCTCGATGCAGTCGGTCTGCTTGATCAGCCCGGCGCAGCCCCCCGACGTGACGGCGGTCGGCGCCGAGTTCCCGATGCCCCGGTAGACGTGGTAGCCGGCCACGTCGTCCTCGCGATTGGCCTCCCAGTTGAGTTCCACGCCCCAGCGGTTGCGCCCGGCCGCGAAGGAGGTGGGCGCGAACGGCGCGCAGCGGTTGAGCGTGACGGTCAGCGTGCGCGGCCCCGGCGACCCGCCGCTCGAGTTGAAGCCCTGGAGCCCCACCAGGTAGGTGCCGTCCACCACGCCGCTGGTGGCCGAGCAGGCGGGACCGATGTTCCAGGTGAAGGTGTACGGGCCGGTCCCGTTCCCGCTGATGCCGCCGGTCAGGTCCTGCTGGAAGGCGCCGTCGAGGTACCACTCGAGCTTCGACGGCTCCGCCGCCGTGGTCCCGCGGAACGTCACCTGCGTGCCCGAGGTGACCACCGAGCCGCCCGCCGGGTGGGTGTCCAGCGCGGTGACCTCCGGGCCGCGGTCGGTGTTGGCGATCAGCGTGGCCTGCGTCAGGCGCTCGACGCCGTTGCCGCGGTCCCACTCGAGCACGATCGTCACGCGCTTGTAGTCGCTCGGGCTGCGGTCGGCGGTGCCGGCGGCGGCGAGGTCGGTGCAGAACGACTCGTCGCGCACGCCCATGCCGTCCTTGGCGTCGTCCACCACGCACATCGACGCGGTCACGGAGTAGGTCACGCCGCGGCGTTGGATCTGCCAGCCGGCCGCGGTCGAGGCGTCGGCCAGGCCGCTCTGGCCCTGGAGCCTGGCGGTGAGCGTCGAGCGCGTAAGCTGCGCGTAGGAGATGCCCTGGACCGCCTCGACCAGGTCGCGGGCGAGCCCGTTGCCCGCCTCGCGCGCCTTCGTCTGCGAGGTGGTCCGGTTCGCGCCGGTCGAGAGCGCGACGACGCCGAGCACCCCTATCAAGAGAATGACGATCGCGGCGATCACCTCGATGAAGGTGAAGCCGCGCTCGTCGTAGCCCGCCCCTCGACGCGTTCGTGTCACTGAGGCCGGGTCGGCAGCCCCGTCCCCTTTTTGAGGGAACTAGACGTTGGTTCGTCCCGGCGGGGCGAGCCTGGCGCTCGCGCGCTCGGAACCTAGGTCAGGCGTCCAGGCCTGGCCTGGCCGACCAGCACCTCGGCCAGGGCCTCGTCGTCCACCTCGACACCGAGTCCGGGCCCCTGGGGGACCGCCATCAGGCCCCCGCGCGGGGCGGGAAGGACGCGGGCGAGGGCGGCGTCGAAGAGGTCGAGCGTGGCGAGCCCGCAGGCCAGCGAGAGGCGTTCGCTGGCGGCGAGCTGGAGGGCCGCGGCGATGCCCCACGGCCCGTCGAGCGTGCTCGACAGGTACGGCTCCAGCCCGTGCTCGCGGGCGGCGGCGATCGTGGCCCGCGCGGCCTGGAAGCCGCCGCTCGGCGCGAGCTTCACGTTGACCGCGTGGCAGGCCTCGGCCGCGGCGGCGGCGTCCGCGTCCTCGGGGGTGGCGATCGACTCGTCCGCCGCGATCGGCACGCCCGGCACCCGGCGCCGCACCTCCGCCAGCTCCTCGAGCGTGCGGCACGGCTGCTCGACCAGCTCCAGGTCGTGCTCGGCAAGCGTCTCGATGGCGGCCACCGCCTCCTCGGCGGTCCAGGCTCCGTTGGCGTCCACGCGCAGCGCGGGCCAGGGCCCGATCGCCGCGCGGACCGCGGCCACGCGGGTGGCGTCGTCGGCCAGCCCCACCTTGACCTTGAAGCAGGCGAACCCCTCGCGCACGCCCTCGGC
>JALZEZ010000342.1 GCA_030861775.1 Actinomycetota bacterium | reverse complement strand
TCGCGCAGGGGCTCGCGCGCCTCCTCGTCCCGTCCCACCCGGCGCAGCGCACCACCCAGATCGAGCAGCTCCTGCGCGCGGCTCAGACCCCCCTCAGGTCTGCCCGTGCCCGTCACAGGGGTGAGCCTATCTAATAGGGTTACCGCATTGCGGGGGCACCCATGTGGGGGTGCGCCAGGATGGCGCGCGGCGGGGTCAGGCCCCCTCGACCGCGTCGCGCAGCGCGCTCAGCAGCCGGCCGGTGGCCCCCGAGTAGCGGATCGAGGCCCGCACGCAGTCGTCGTCGCCGAGCGGGCCGCCCGGGGCCACCAGCACGCGCCGCTCCTCGAGCCGCGCGGCGAGCTGCGCTCCGCTCAGCTCCGCGGCGTGCAGCCAGACGAAGTTGGCCTCGGTCTCGGGGGCGTCGATGGGGAGGTCGTGCAGCTCGTCGAGGAGCCGGCGGCGCTGCTCGATCACGAGCTCGCGGCGCTTGTCGATGTCGCGCTCGCCCATCTGGAGCGCGTAGCAGATGCCGGCCTGGGTGAGGACGTTGACGCCCAGCGCGGGTGCGATCGAGCCCAGCAGCTCGCCCGACGCGCGCGAGCCCACGGCATAGCCCGCCCGCAGCCCGGAGAGCCCGTAGATCTTGGAGAACGTCCGGAACACGAGCATGCGCGGGAACGCGTCCACCAGGCGCAGGACCGCGTCGCGCGGCTCGACGTCCTGGAACTCGACGTACGCCTCGTCCACCAGCAGGTGGACGTGGTCCGGAAGCGACGAGGCCAGGCTCCCGATCTCGTCGGCGCTCAGGTAGGTGCCGGTCGGATCGTTGGGGTTGCAGATCACGACCGCGCGGGTGGCGTCCGTCACGGCCGCGCGCACGGCCTCGACGTCGGCCCGCCCACCGCGCAGGTCGACCGCCACCGGGCGCCCGCCGGCGCGCTGCGCCATCAGCGGGTAGAGCGGGTACGACGGCCACGGCGTGACCAGCTCGTCCCCGCGGTTCACGAGCACGAGCGCGGCGGCCTGGATCAGCTCGGCGGAGCCGTTGCCCATCACGATCTGCTCCGGCTCCACGTCGTGCTTCCGGGCCAGCTCGCGCCGGATCTGCGTGGAGTGGCGGTCCGGATAGCCGTTCACCCGGCCGCGGGCGGCGTAGATGGCCGCGTTCATGATCTCCGAGTTCGGGAAGTCCGGCCACTCCGTGCTCGACAGGTCGAGCGTCGGCACCTCCTGGAGCGCCAGCATCTTCTCCCGCGCCCGGCGCGCCCGGAGCTGCTGGTTGATCTCCTCCGGGTCGACGTCGTCGTACTGCCGGTAGTAGTCGAGGAGCCCCATGCCCGTCCCGCCGGCTACTCCTGCGGCGCGAGCGACGGCCCCGGCCCCTCGATGAAGAAGAACCAGACGAGGAACGCGCTGCCGACGATCATCAGGCTCACCACGAAGATCCGCTCGATCGCGCCCTTCTCCTGCCGGATCCCGGACGCGCGCCGGACGAGCTTCCAGGCGTGGTCCACGCGCTTGGCGATCACCAGCGTCACGAACAGCGAGAGCAGCATGCCGAGGAACGCCGTCACGATCCCGGCCGAGACCGAGTCGGTCCAGTAGTCCACGCGCGACCCCACCCACAGCCAGCCCACCGGCTGCGGACCCCACAGCGAGACGCACAGCACGGTCTCGATCACCAGGAGGAAGGCCGCGAAGCCCCGGTCCGCGCGCTGGCGCGCCGGCCCGCCCTGGGGCGGGGTGCCGCGGTAGCGCATCGGCGCCGTGCCGGGCCGGCGACCGACGAACAGGCCGCCGGTATCGGTGGGGTCGTTGCTGGCCAAGGAGGAAGGGGTACCCGTTTCGGGTACGAGGGACGCTAGCGCGTCCGGGGTGTCACGCGTAGAGCTTCTCCACCTCGTCCGCGAACTTCTCCGCCACGACGTTGCGCTTGACCTTCATAGTGGGGGTCAGCTCGCCGGTGGCCTGGGAGAGGTCATGCGGGAGGATCTTGAACTTCTTGATCTGCTCCACGCGGCCGACCTCGGCGTTGACGGCGTCGACCGCCTTCTGCACCTCGGCACGCATCTGCTCGGAGTCCGGCACCTCCTCCGGCTTCAGCCCGTGCTGCTCGGCGAAGCCCGGCGCCTCCTCCGGGTCGATGGTGACCAGCGCGACCAGGTACGGCCGCCGGTCGCCGATCACCACCGCCTGGGAGATCCAGCGGTTCTGCTTCAGGCCGTTCTCCAGGTTCGCCGGCGTGATGTTCTTGCCGCCGGCGGTGATGATGATGTCCTTCTTGCGGCCGGTGATGTAGACGTAGCCGTCCTCGTCGATGTGCGCGAGGTCGCCCGTGTGCAGCCAGCCGTCCTCGAGGGCCTCCTTGGTGGCCTCCTCGCTCTTGTAGTAGCCGCTGAAGATGTTCGGGCCGCGCAGGAGAAGCTCGCCGTCCTCGGCGATCTTCGCCTCCATCCCGTCCAGGATCTTCCCCACGGACCCGAAGCGGAACTCGTCCAGCGTCTGGGAGGTGGCCGCGGTCGAGGTCTCGGTCATGCCGTAGCCCTCGAAGATCGGGATGCCGCAGGCGTAGAAGAACTCCAGCACCTCCTTGGCGATCGGCGCGGCGCCGCTCACGCCCTGGCGCACGCGGCCGCCGAAGATGGCCCGGACGTTCTTGTAGAGCGCCTCCTCGGCCTTGTCGAACGCCTCCTTGAGCTGGGGCGGGACCTCCTCGCCGCGCTGCATCATCGTGCGCACCTTCACGCCGAGCTGCACCGCCTGCTGGAGCTGCTCCGGGTCAGGCGCGTTGCTCGTGGCCAGCGTGTAGATCTTCTCGAAGATCCGCGGGACCGACGGGAAGTAGTGCGGACGCACCTCCTGGAGGTCCGGCACGATCTTCTGCGGGTCCTTCTGCCAGTAGGCGAGGGCGCTGCCGATCTCGAACACGAGGAACTGGATCAGCAGCGCGAACGAGTGCGCCAGCGGCAGGTAGAGGTAGACGACGTCCTCGTCGTCGACCTGCCGGAGCACGAGGATCATGTCGCGCATCGACGTGTAGTTGCCGTGCGTGATGACACAGGCCTTCGGCGGGCCGGTCGTGCCGGAGGTGTAGATGAACTGGCACGGGTCCTCGGGCTTGACCGCCTCGGCGGAACGGGTCCACTCCTCCGGGTCGCGCCCGCGGCCGCGGTCGCGCAGCTCGTCGAGCGAGATGACGCCCTCGCTGTCGCTGCCCGGCTCGAACGCGATCACGTGCTTGAGCGCGGGCAGGTCGCCGCGGATCGCGCGGATCTTCGCGAGCTGCTCCTCGTCCTCGGCGAACACCGCCACCGACTCGGAGTGCTCGAGCACGTAGTGGCACTCCTCCGGCGAGTTCGTCTGGTAGATCGAGACCGACGTGGCCCCGGCCGTGAGCGTGCCGTAGTTGGCCCAGGTCCACTCCGGGCGCGTATGGCTCAGGATCGCGACGCGCTCGCGCGGCTGGATGCCCAGGTCCAGGAGGCCGAGCGCGATCTCGCGCGCGGCCGTGCCCATCTCCTGGTAGGTGATCTCCTCCCAGGAGTCACCCGACTTGCGCATCTGCGCGACCTTCGCGGCGTACTTCTCGACCGCCACGGGTACCGCCGCGGCGATCGTCTTCGTCCCGGTCCCACCTCCGGGCGCGGTGGTCGCGCTCGTCGCAGCCTCCATCGAGATCTCTCCTCCGGCGTCGCTTGCGCCGGGGATTCTACGTCGAGTGCGGCTTCAGGTGGCTAGGCGCCGGCGAGCTGGGCGTCCGCGACGCCCGTCTTCTCCTGCGCTTCGCGAAGGGCGGACTGGAAGAGGGTCTTGTCGATCCGTCCCTGGAAGATCGGAACCTGAAGCTCCATGCACTTCACGATCACCTCCCGCCGATGCATGCCTGCCTCGCGTGCGAGCTCAGTGGGCGTCAGGTGAATCGCCATGGAGTTGTCTCCCTCCGTCGCTGAAGATGGCACCGCAATTGTTACCGGTCATGCCGGACGTGACAATTCCGCCGTCGCAATTTGCGCTGTTTCTGGCGTGAATGCGACATTTTAGACCGGGTTCGACACCTCTATGAATCGGTGCCTCAGCCCAAATCTTGCCTGGAGCTCCTCTCCGAGGCGCCGGACGCCGAGCGTCTCGGTCGCGTAGTGGCCGCAGGCGAGCAGGCTCACCCCGGTCTCGGCGGCGTCCGCCATCGACGGCTCCTCGGGCTCGCCGGTCACCAGCGCGTCCAGCCCGGCCGCTGCCGCCTCCGCCAGCGCGGAGCCGCCGCCGCCGGAGACGATGCCGACGCGGCGGACCGTCGCCG
>JALZEZ010000091.1:2341-9792 GCA_030861775.1 Actinomycetota bacterium | reverse complement strand
GCGTCTGGTCGACCGCCTCGCCGCGGTCGCGCAGCGGCTTCATGTGTTCCTCGTATGCCGCCAGCGCGGCCTCCGGCTGCCCCGCCTCGGCCTGCACGCGCATGTACGCACGCAGCGCTGCCTGGTCGTCCGGCACCGCGTCGAGCCGGCGCTCGGCGAGCGCGACGGCGGCTGTGGCGTCCCCTCGCTCCCACCTCTGCTCGATCGCGGCCGTCCAGGTCTCGCTCACCCGCTGGGCGTAACGACGGCGGCGCTGCTCCACCCAGTCGCCGGCGTCGGTGAACTGCTCGAGGAAGTCCCCCCGCGCCAGCTCCAGCGCCTGCTCCGGGTCGCTGTGGCGCAGGCGGTCGAACTCCTCCGCGTCCACCCACAGCGTCCCCGGCTCCTCGGCCCGCAGCGCGATCGTCCCGTACTTCGAGTCGACGTAGCGGGCGAAGGTGTCCGGGTCGCCGAAGTCCCGCCTGAGGGACGCGATCGCCTTCCGCAGGTTCTCCTCGGCGCCGCGGAGGCCCCAGAGCTGTTGCGCGAGAGCGCTCTTGCCGTGTGAGCGGCCCGGGCTGAGCGCGAGGTATGCGAGCAATCGCGCCGACGGTGTCCCGCTCGGCTCCGCGGCGCGCCCGTCGACGTCGAAGCGCGCCGGACCCAGGAGCCACACCTTCAGCATTCAGCCGCAGTCTATTGCTCGGAATGAACCGTGAACGATCGAATCACGGTGAATTCCGCCCTCGTTCCGACTCGACCTGCGCGGAATGGAAACCCCGGCGGTGCCGGCGGATCACCACCAGGAGCGAACGATGGGAACAGGCAGCGACCACGAAACCAGCAACCGCACGCGACGCGGCGTGCTCGGCGGTCCGACGACATGGCTGGCGATCGCCGCCTCGGCGCTGCTGGCCGCGGTGCCGGCATTCACGGACGCTCGCGAGAGCCGCGGGACACGCACCGCCGACCCGGCGGCGCGCAACCAACCCGCCACGCCGCGGCTCCCCGGACGGCTCGTGGGCCTCCAGCGCAAGCACCGGGTGGAGGTGCGCGGGATGCGCACCATCCGCAGCCGGACGTTCCTCAACCGCGATGGAACGATCTCCCGGCTCGTCGGCCGCGGGCCGATCAACTATCGCGACGGCCGCGGCCGCCTGCGTCCGCTCGACCCTTCCCTCGAGCGAGCGCGCGGTGGTGGCGCCGAGCTGCGCGGTACGAGCGCCGTCGCCTCCGTCGCGGCCGCGCTGCGGCCCTCGCGCCCCGTGGCGACGATCGAGACCACTGCCGGAGCGGCCCGGCTCAGGCTCGTCGGCGCGTCCGGCGCGCGGGCGCGACTCCGTGGTGGCGAGGTGACGTTCCGGGACGCGCTACCGGGCATCGATCTCGCCTACAGCGCCCTCCCCCAGGGCCTCAAGGAGGACATCGTCGTGCGGCGGCGCGGCGGGCCGGCCACGTTCGAATTCGAGCTGACGCTTCCCGGCGCCCGCGTCGAGGAGCGGCGCGGGGAGCTGATCTTCCGCAACCGCGAGAGCGGCCGTCAGTTGCTCGTCCTACCGAAGCCGCACATGTACGACAACGCCGATGCGCCCAGCGGCAAGCGCGCCGTGTCGCAGGACGTCCACTACCGGGTGAGGCCGGCGGGCACGGCTTTCCGGATCGAGGTCGTCGCCGATCGCCACTGGCTGCGTGACCGGGCGCGCCGGTTGCCCATCGTCATCGACCCGACGATCGTGAAGGAGCAGACCTACTACGACACGTACGTCTCGAGCTGCGCCCCGACCACCTCCTACTACAACACGGTCTGGATGCTCGGCGGCTGGAGGGGCTGCTACACGCGATCGTTCCTCTCCTTCGCCAACCTGCCGGAGATCCCGTACGGCGGCTCGCTCACGGACGCCAAGCTTCGACTGCACCAGTACGAGGTCGTCGACCCCGCGGCGCGCGTGAACATCTTCAAGGTCACGACGCCGTGGAACGCGACCGCCGTGACCTGGAACAGCCAGCCGGGCTGGACCGGCGCGGACGCCTCGTCGTTCGTCGATCCCGCCAACGAGAGCTCCGTGCTCGCCGACGTGACCGCGATGGTCAGGTCGTGGTACGCCGGGAGCCCGAACCACGGGATGCTGCTCGCCTACGCGAACGAGCTCCAGGGCGGGAGGACATGGCGGACCGGCAACTTCTCGGCCGATCCCAACCAGTGGCCGAAGCTGCTGGTCACCTACTCGGCGCCCTACAGCTCCCAGTGCGAGGAGCCGGACGAGCTCCCGCCGCTCGCGGTCGGCGAGCAGCGCGAGGTGACCGTGCGGTGCCAGAACACCGGGACGAGGACCTGGTACCCGGACGGGCAGAACCCCGTCAGGCTCGGAACCGACGCCCCGCGCGATCGGGGCAGCGGATTCCACACGGAGGACGGTCGCTGGATCGGATCGAACCGCATCCGTCTCGACCAGCAGAGCGTCGCACCGGGCGACTGGGGCAGCTTCACCTTCACCGTGACGGCGAACGCGAATCCCGGGACCTATCCCGAGACGTTCCGCGTCGTGGCGGACGGTTGGGCGTGGCTCGAGGATCCCGTCACGCTGGAAGTGGCCGTCGTGGCCAAGAGCTACGGCTCGCAGTGGCAGGGCCAAGGCGCGTTGCCGAGCCTCGCACCGTGCGAGAGCGCGACCGCCTGGACGGAGATCAAGAACACCGGCAACGTGACCTGGCGACAGGAGAGCGCCAGGCTCGGGACCAGCGCCCCGCTCGACAGGACGAGCCGCTTCGCGACCACCGGCGACTGGTTGAGTCCCAACCGGCCGACCGCGATCGACCAGGCCACCGTGCCTCCCGGCGGCGTGGCCCGCTTCACCTTCACCTTGACGGTGCCGTGCGACACCGCACCCGGCACCTACAACGAGTACGTCCGCCCGGTCATCGAGGGGGTGACCTGGCTCACCGACCAGGGGATCCACTTCCCGGTGCGGGTGGAGGGGCGGCTCCGGGGCGTCGACAGCCTCGGTCAGGTCGAGTACGCGCCCGCGCGGTCCGGCGTTAACCCGGCGACCGGCAACCTCTTCCTGACGAGCACCGACCTGAGCCTGACCGGACGCGGCGGTGGCCTCACGATCGCGCGGGCCTACAACTCCGCGTCCCCGGAGCCCTCGCTGCTCGGCCGGGGCTGGTGGCTCGACTTCGAGCAGCGCCTGGCGATCGACCAGGACACGGTCACCTGGATCGCCGGCGACGGACAGCGATTCGCCTACGTCAGGAATGCCGACGGGACGTTCGCGCCGCCCGACAACACGTACGTGAAGCTGGCCCGCGAAACCGACGGGACCTACACCCTGACGGACAAGAAGAACCTGCGGTTGCGCTTCTCGGCCGGCGGCCGGCTCGAGAGCGTCGTGGACCGCAACGGGAACGCCGCACGCTACGAGTACGACGGCGGCCGCCTGGCGGCGATCCTCGACCCGTCGGACAGGCGGGTGTCGCTCGCGTACGACCCCGACGGGCGTATCACGGCGATCACGGACTTCGCCGAGCGCACGATCCGCTTCGAGCACGCGGGGGGCCAGCTGGTGAAGGCCACCGACGCGAGCGGTGCCGCCACGTCGTACTCGTACGACGGGGCCGGCCGGCTGACCGACCTCGTGGACGCGCGGGGAAACCGGACGCGGTACGAGTACGACAGCGCCGGAAGGGTCGTCGCGATCACAGACGCCAAGCAGCTCGCCGAGCCGGCGCCCGCCGCAACGCGCTTCGCCTACGACACCGCGAGCCAGACGACCGTGACCGACCCGAAGGGCGCGGTCACCGTGTACGGGATCGACGGGCGCGGCGCGGTGACCCGTGTCCGGGCCCCCGACGGCGCCACGGAGTACACCGCCTACGACCGGAGCTTCAACCGGATCGCGGTCACCACGCCGAAGGGCGGGCAACGGCACATGGCCTACGACGGGTCGGGCAACCTCGTGCGGTCCAGCGACGAGCTCGGCGCCGTCACGAGCTCGACCTTCGACGCGGACTACGGGAACGTGCTCAGCACGACCAGCCCGAACGGCGTCCAGCAGAAGCTCGAGTACGACGCCAGCGGGAACCTCACGCGTGAGTACGCGGACTTCACGAACGAGCCCGCG
Source organism: Actinomycetota bacterium (assembly GCA_030861775.1). GTDB lineage: Bacteria > Actinomycetota > Thermoleophilia > Solirubrobacterales > Thermoleophilaceae > AC-37. Next base: position 5,692 of record JALZEZ010000091.1, on the reverse strand, counting down.
AAGTTCACCGAGCACACGTACGACCCGGCCGGCAACAAGGTCTCGACGACGGACCCGCTCGGCAACCGCACGGCGTTCGAGTACGACGCGCACGGCCGGGTCGTGAGGGAGGTCGCCCCTCCCGCGAGTGCACCGCGGGTGACCGAGTACGCATACGACGCGGCCGGGAACCGCCTCTCCGTGAAGGACCCCGAGGGCGGGATCAGCCAGACGACCTACAACGAGAACAACCAGCCCACCAGCCAGACGGATGCGACGGGACGGACCAGCCAGACCGCGTACGACGCGACCGGGAACGTGACCGGCGAGCGGGATGCCGCGGGCAACGTAACGACGTACCAGTACGACCAGCTCGGACAGGTCACGCGGACGACCTCGCCCGACCCGCAGAAGGCCGTGAGCTACTCGTACGACGCGGTCGGCAACGTCACCTCCTCGACCGCCGGCAACGGCGCGACCACGGCGACGACGTACGACGCCACCGGCCGCCCGACGAAGGAGGTGGCGAACGGCGTGGAGACTCAGACCACGTACGACGTCAACGGCGACGTGACCAAGATGGTCGAGGGGGCGGGCACCCCCGCGCAGGCGACCACCAGCCTCACGCTCGACCCGGCCGGGCAGGTCAAGGCCGAGGCGACGAACGGGTTGAGCACCGTCCGCTACGGCTACGACGCGAACGGCAACACGACCAGCACCACCGACGGCAGCGGGACGATCGCGACCGTCTTCGACGGCAACGACCAGCCCACGCGCGAGTCGCAGCCCGGCACCCCCGGCACGGCGGTCCAGTACGACGCGAACGGGAACGTGACCCAGGTCACGACGCCCGCCGGGAAGACGACGACGTACGCGTACGACGCGAACGAGCAGGTCAAGGAGGCCACCGTCACCAGCCAGACGACCTCGACCAACCAGAACGTCGTCGACCCCGTGGTCCGGGCGGGCAGCTCGACACAGGCCGAGCGCTCGAGCCTCGAGCACGACGCGAACGGGAACCTGACCAGGCTCACTAGCGCGAACGGCGACGTCACGGCGATGACCTACGACGCGGCCAGCCGCGTGACCGGGCTCACGACCACCAGCGCCGGCGGCGGGGCGATCTCTCGCTACACGTACGCCTACGACGCCTCGGGCAACGTCGCGCGAGTCGAGGGCGACGGCGTCACCACGGTCTACGGCTACGACTCGCTGAACCAGCTCCTCGGGGCGACCGACGATCGCGGCCGCGCCTGGACCTACATGTACGACGCCGGCGGCAACCGGACCCAGGCCGTGGAGCCCTCGGGCACCACCTCCTACGGGTACGGGGACGCGACCGACCGCAACCGGCTCGTGTGGTCGTCGAAGGACGGCGGGACGCCCGTCACCTACTCGTACGACGGCCGCGGCAACAACACGGGCCGCTCCGACGGCACCTCGATCGCCTACGACGGCGACAACGCGATCACGCGAGCGAAGATCGGCTCGGGCCCCGAGGTCTCCTACGCCTACGACGCGCAGAAGCGCATGACAGCCCGGACGGCGGCGGGGCAGACCGTCCACTACCAGTACGAGGGCGATCGGCTGACCGCCGAGCTCGACGCCGCCGGAGCGGTCCTCGTCACATACGCCTACGACGACCGCGGCCGGCCGCTGTCCCAGACCCGCAACGACATAACGGCCCCGAACGATCCGTCCGCGCCGAACAAGGTCTACTACTACCACCACGACAACCGGGGGAACGTGACCAGCCTGACGGACCCCGCCGGGGTGGTCGTCAAGCGCTACACGTATGACCCGTACGGCAAGGTGGTCGAGGACTGGGACCGCGATCCGGCCAAGCCGATCCCGAACCCGTTCACCTACTCCGGGTACTGGCAGGATCCGGCGACGAAGCTGTACCACCTCAAGGCGCGCTGGTACGACGCCTCGCTGGGCCGGTTCCTGTCCGTCGATCCGGATCCCTCGAACGACGACGGCACCCTCGACGCGGTCCTCAACGCGAACCTCTACCTGTACACGAACAACAACCCGGTCCTGCGGGTGGATCCGGACGGGACCGGGTTCGGGATCCTCCTGGCGGTCGCGGCGCGGGTGGCGGTGCGGTACGCACCCGTGGTCGTGGCCACCGCGGCCCGGCTGCTCGAGCGGCATCCGAGGATCGGCACGTACGTCAGCGCCGTCAACCACGTGGTGAGGGCTGCGTGGCCCTCCCGTCACTACATCGCGGCCGCCGCCTACCGCGCCTACCGCACCACCCGCGCCTGGGGCGGTCGCGCGTGGAGCGTCACGCGCTCGTGGGGCAAGCAAACGGTCTCCAACACCCGCACGTGGTGGAGGCAGAAGGCCGCGCCGCGTGTCGCGAGCTGGGGCCGGGCCGCGCGGACGAAGGCGAGCAACGCCTGGAGGTGGACGCGGACGAAGGCCGCGCCGCAGATAAAGCGCTTCGGGCGGGGCGTGTGGAGACGGCGCTGAGGGTGGCTACTCGAGCGCGCGGCGCACCACCTTCCCGGCGGCGTTCCGCGGCAGCTCCCCCACCCGGCGCACCGCCTTCGGCACCTTGAAGCCCGCCAGCCGCTCGCGGCAGTGCGCCAGCAGCTCCGCGTCGGTGGCCTCGGCGGCGAGCACGACCCACGCCGTCACCGCCTCCCCCCACTCCGGGTCGGGCCGCCCGGCCACCGCGGCCTCGGCCACGGCGGGGTGCGAGAGCAGGGCCTCCTCGACCTCCAGCGCGGCCACGTTCTCGCCGCCGGTCACGATCGCGTCGTCGAGGCGGCCCTCCACGTGCAGGCGGCCCTCGGCGTCGAGCCGGCCGCGGTCGCCGGTGTGGAGCCAGCCGTCCTCCGCCACCGCCCCCGGGGCGACCATCGGGCCGCGCACGAGGATCTCGCCTCCGTCGCCGATCCGGAGGTCGACCCCGAGGAGCGGCCGGCCGGCGGGGCCCGGGGTGCCGGGGTCGCCGGTCACGACCTGAGACGCCGTCTCGGTCATCCCGTAGGTCGCGCGCAAGGGGAAGCCGGTCGAGGCGGCCCACGCATGGATGTCGGGTGGGATGGGCCCGCCGCCCACCAGCGCCGCCCGCAGCGCCGGCCAATCGCGCAGCCCGGCGTCGATCAGCCGCCGCAGCATCGTGGCCACGAGCGACACGAGCGTGGCCTCGCCGGACTCGATCGACTCGCGCACGCGGGCGGCGTCGAAGCCGTCGTGCAGCACCGCGGTGGTCCCGTAGATCGCCGAGCGGTGCAGGATCGAGAGCCCGCCGACGTGCCACAGCGGCAGGCAGCACAGCCAGCGGTCCTCGGGGTCCACGCCCAGGTTCCAGGCCGAGGCGAGCGCGCTGGCCTCGTGGTTCTCGCGCGTCAGCGCGAC
>JALZEZ010000091.1:0-2331 GCA_030861775.1 Actinomycetota bacterium | reverse complement strand
CCGGCCTGGGCCGCCCGGTGGTCCCCGAGGTGAAGATCACCGTGGCGGTGCCCGGCGGCGCGTCCAGCGGGCCGGGCGGCCCGGGCAGGCGCGGGTCGAGCGGCACGAACGGCATCTCCGCCCGCCACGCCGACCACAGCCGGACCGCGAAGCGCTGCGTGCCGCGCGCCTCCTGGACGAGCGGTGCGCGCACGGGCATGCGGCAGGCGGCCAGCTCCGCGTAGGTGAGGGTGCGGCCCTGGGCGACCACCGCGGGGTGGTCGGCGTGCGTGCGCGCCCTCAGGCTGACCCAGTCGTCCAGGGCTTTATCGTAGGCGCGCGATGCAGCAGTCCACCGAGGAGCGCACGATCCGCCCGGCGGCCGACTGGCAGAAGGCCGGCGACTACGGCGACATCCGCTACGAGACCGCCGGCGGGATCGCCAAGATCACGATCGCCCGGCCCGAGGTGCGCAACGCCTTCCGGCCGCAGACCCTGATCGAGATCTCCGACGCCCTCGAGCGCGCCCGCGAGGACCTCGACGTGGGCGTGATCGTCCTCACCGGCGAGGGGCCGCTCGCATTCTGCTCGGGCGGCGACCAGCGCGTGCGCGGCGACACCGGCTACCTGGCCGAGGACGAGGCGGCGCAGCGCGGCATCGGGCGCTTCCACGTGACCGACCTGCACATCCAGATGCGCCGCCTGCCCAAGCCGATCGTGGCGATGGTGGCCGGCTACGCGATCGGGGGCGGGCACGTGCTGCACGTGATCTGCGACCTCACCATCGCCGCCGACAACGCGCGCTTCGGGCAGACCGGCCCCAAGGTCGGCTCGTTCGACGGCGGGTTCGGCGCCAGCCTGCTGTCGAGCCTGGTGGGCCCGAAGAAGGCCAAGGAGATCTGGTTCCTGTGCCGCCAGTACGACGCCGAGCAGGCGCTCCAGATGGGCCTGGTGAACACGGTCGTCCCGCTCGAGGAGCTCGAGGAGGAGACCGTGCGCTGGTGCCGCGAGATGCTCGAGCTCTCGCCGTTCGCCCTGCGGCTCCTGAAGGCCAGCTTCCACGCGGCGGAGGACGGGATGAGCGGCATCCAGCAGCTCGCCCACGACACCAACCTTCTCTTCTACGCCAGCGAGGAGGCCCAGGAGGGCCGCGACGCCTACCGCGAGAAGCGCAAGCCGGATTTCGGGAAGTTCCCCAAGCGCCCGTGACGCCATGAGCGCCCTCCGGCTCTGGCTGGTCGCCGCCCGGCCGCGCACGCTTCCGGCCGCGATCGCCCCGGTGCTCGTGGGGACCGCCCTGGCCGGGAGCGAGGACGAGTTCCAGCCGCTGCGCTTCGCCTGCGCGCTGATCGGCAGCGTCTTCATCCAGGTCGGGACGAACCTGGCCAACGACTATTCCGACGCCCGCCGCGGCGCCGACACCGAGGACCGCCTCGGCCCCGTCCGCGTGACCGCCGGCGGCCTGATGCCCCCGCGCCGCGTGCTCACCGGCACCTACGTGGCCTTCGGGATCGCGGTGGCCGCGGGCTCCTACCTGATCGCCGTGGCCGGCTGGGAGCTGCTGCTGGTGGGGATCGCCTCGATCGCCGCCGGCGTCCTCTACACCGGCGGCCCGCGCCCGTACGGCTACGAGGGGCTCGGCGAGCTGTTCGTGTTCCTGTTCTTCGGCGTGGTGGCCGTGGTCGGCTCGTACTTCGTGCAGGTGGAGGAGCTGCGCTGGGAGGCGTTCGCGCTGTCGGTGCCGGTGGGGCTCCTGGCGGCGGCGATCCTGGTCGTGAACAACGTGCGCGACGCGGAGACCGATCGCCGCGCCGGCAAGCGCACGCTCGCCGTGAAGCTGGGCCGCGACCGCGCCCGCGGCCTGTTCGCCGCGATGACCTACCTCCCCTACCTCGCCCCGCCGGTCGTGGCCGCCGCCAGCGACCTGTCGTGGTGGCTGCTCCTGCCGCTGGCCTCGCTCCCGCTGGCGCCGCCACTGGTTCGCACGGTCCGCACCCGCACCGACGGCGCCTCCCTCAACGACGCGCTGGCCGGCACCGGCCGCCTGCTGGCGGTCTTCTCGCTGCTCCTCGCCGTGGGGGTCCTGCTCTCGTGAGGCGCTCGCTGGCGCGTCTCTCGATCCCCTTCCGCGAGCCGTTCGTCACCTCCGCGGGCGTGGTGCCCGCACGCGAGCTGGTGCTGCTGCGGCTGGAGGAGGACGGCGTGGTGGGCTACGGCGAGGCCGCGCCGTTCGAGCCCTACGACGGGGTGCCCATCGACGCCGCCCTGGCGGCCCTCGAGGGCGGCTCGCCCGCCGACGGGCCCCCGCAGGCGCACGCGGCCGAGGAGATGGCCCGCCTCGACCTCGAGGCC
>JALZEZ010000341.1 GCA_030861775.1 Actinomycetota bacterium | reverse complement strand
CGCGCAGGCGGTCGAGGCATCGGCCACGCTGCCCCGCGCGCTGGGCCGGGTGCGGGGCGGGCGGCTCGCGCACGGCGTGGTGAGCTTCGGGACCAAGTACGTCAGCCCCGGGCGCTCGCGGACGTTCCTGTTCTCGGCCCAGGTCGGCCGGAGGGCGGCCGGCCGGGTGGTCGAGGTGAGCGCGCGCGCCGCCGCCCGCGACGACCTCGACCCGCGCGACAACTACGCCGTCGACCGCGACCGGCTGCTCGCCGCCAAGCGCAAGCGCACGCGGAAGGCGGCCGCCCCGTACGACTCCGGCGCCCCCGAGAACGCGGCCCGCGAGTCGCGGATCGCCGCGAGCACCGCGTCGATGCCAGCCGCCGAGCCGCTCGCGCTCCCGGCCGGCTCGGGCGGCGCCTGGGTGGCCACGTTCGGGCAGCTCTGCCGCGTGCCCGCGGGCGTCTAGGGACGGAGCTCGATCCGGGCGGTCCGGCTCGTGGGCAGGCGCGGGGTGGCGACCGTCACCGTGCGCGTGGCCTCGTCGTAGGTCCACTCCGTGGTCGCCCGCCGGTCGATCGTGACGGTCCCGGGGCGGTCGATCCCGGCCAGCCGCACGTCCCAGCCGCGCCGGCCGAGGCGGCCCGGGAACGAGCCGCGCGCCGCGCCGATCCTGACGACTGCGCCGGCCGCGCCGCGGTCGTCGTGGGAGATGCGCGTGAACGCGTGCGCGCCGCGGCGGTAGGCGAGGCCGTCGCCCGCGTCCTCGTAGAGCCTGAACGCGCCGTCGGCGCCGGCCTGGACGTCGAGCTGGAGCCGCCGCGGCGTGCCCTCGGCCTCGTTGTGGCGGAACGGCTGGCGCACCAGCACGCTTCCCGCGCGCGCGAAGACGGGCATGCGCGCGAGCGGGACGCTCAGCTCCTTCACGGCCGGGCCGCGGTGGCGCTCGCCGGTGAAGAAGTCCACCCACTCGCCGGGCGGGAACCAGACGCGCTTCGTGGCCGGGTCGCCCGGGGCGCCCACCGGAGCCACCAGCAGGTCGTCGCCGAGCAGGTACTGGCGGTCGTGCGCGTAGGCGTCGTCGCGCTTCGGCCAGCGCAGGTACGTGCCGCGCACGATCGGGACCCCGGTGTCGTGGGCCTCGCGCGCGAGCGTGTAGAGGAGCGGGACCAGCGTGCCGCGCAGCCGCAGGAACTCCGCCGCGATGCGCGCCGCCTCGCCGCCGTACTCCCACGGGAGGCGGTCGCCGTGGTTCGAGTGCAGCCGGTTGATCGGCCCGAACGCGCCCGCCTGGATCCAGCGGACGTACATGTCGTCGGCGAGGTGCTTGCCCTTGAAGCTGCCGATGTCGTGGCTGACGTAGGGCAGCCCGATGTTGCCCTCGGCCACGGTGAAGCGGCTCTGGAAGTCGAGCATCTGCCAGGTCGCGGCGGTGTCGCCGGTGAAGTGGATCGAGTGGCGGTGCTCGGCGAACGCGCCCGGCTCCTGCTCGCCGAAGTACGACCAGTACGACGACCCGATCCGCGAGAACGAGGGCCAGCGGCTGCCGCGGTCGCGGCTGCGGCGGGCGTAGAGCGAGTTGATCCAGGTGTCCTCGGTCAGGCCCGGGAGCCGCGCGCTGGACTCGTCGCAGCACCAGTCGAGCCACCAGAAGTCGATCCCGTCGCGCTCGAACGGCTCGTGCAGGGCCCAGTACGCGTCGAGGTGGTGCGCGTTCGTCCAGTCGAACACGCCGCACTCGCCGGGGTCGGCCATGAAGTAGCCGCACGAGACGCGGTTGGCGAACGGGAGGCCGCCCGAGCGCTGCTGCGCCTCCGCGAAGCGCGGGTCGCGGTCGGATATAGACGGGTGCACGTTCAGGTAGGTCGCGATCCCGCGCGCGTGCAGCCAGTCGACGAACCCCTTCGGGTCGGGGTAGAGCTCGCGGTTCCAGTCCCAGCCGTTCCACGAGTAGGGCGCGTCCGGGTCGCGGCCGAGATAGACGTTCGCGACGTTGCTCGCGCGGCCGGTCGGGGCCTTGAAGTCGGTGTCGAGTCCGAGCACGTCGAGCGGTACCTGCTCGGCGCGGAAGCGCTCCACGATCTGCTGGAAGTCGGCGGCGCCGTAGGGGAACCAGCGCGAGAACCAGTTGCCGAACGCACGCCGCGGGAGCAGCGGCGCCGCGCCGGTGAGCCGGCGCAGGTCGGCCAGGCCGCGGGCGTAGTCGAGCCCGTATCCGAACAGGTAGCCGTCCTGATAGGTGCCGTCGTGGCCGGGGCGCTCCTCGGGACCGGCGCCGGTCACGAGCGCGGAGCGGCTGTCGTCGAGCAGGTACCAGCCGTCGCGCGAGATCAGCCCGTCGGCGAGCGGCACCGGGTCCTCCTGGTCGTCGAGCCCGCGCGCCCAGCCGCCGAGGTTGCCGCGCGTGCGCGGCGCGGGATTCGGGTCCGGGTTGGGCGGCGCGTGCGTGCGCGTCGGCGGGTTCGGCGGCGGAGGCGGCTCGCCCGGCCCGTCGCCGAAGGCCGGCTTGACCTTCACGAAGCGCTTCCCGACCCTGACGTGCGCGGTCAGGCTGCCGGGCTCGAAGCAGCGCCCGCGCCGGTGGCGCAGCGTCATCCGGCCGGTGCGGATCACCCGCACACCGCGCCTGACGGCGGTCGTGAAGCGGGTCCGAGCGCGGCGGCTGGCGACGGTCAGGGTGCGGCCGTCCTCGAACTCGCGGTCGTCTGAGCACTCGAGCCGGATCAGCGTGGGGCTCAGCACCTGGAAGCGGGCCTTGCCGTCGGTCACGCTCCCGGTGCGGGTCGCCGCGGGCGCCGGCGCGGCGAGGACGCCCGTCAGGGCGGCGGCGAGCATGGCTGCGCGTGCGAACCGCATCGCGCGGCGAGCCTACTCCCTGCGCGGCCGGGCGGTTACGGGAGCCGGTCGAACTGGGTATATCGCCGGCATGGGGCTCCGGGGGGCGCTTCTGCTGACGATCGCGACGGTCGCTCTGCTCGTCGCCCTGCCCGCGCACGCCAGCGCGGCCACGGCCAACTCGGTCGTCATGCTCAGCGACTCCGGCGACTACATCGGGGGCGGGCAGCACCGGCTGTACCACGAGGGCAACGCCACGATCACGGTCGGCGGGTCGACCGAGTACCTGACCGTCAACGTCAGCGGCGGCAACTTCGGCGACTACTTCACGATGGACTTCGCCGCGCCCGCGGGCCAGGTGCTCGCGCCGGGCGTCTACGACAAGGCCCAGCGCGCGCCGTTCCGCGAGGCCGGCCGGCCGGGGATCGACATCTCCGGCGACGGCCGCGGCTGCAACACGATCGAGGGGCGCTTCGAGGTGAAGGAGTTCGCGGTCACGCCGGAGGGCGAGCTCGACCGGCTCTGGATCGTCTACGAGCAGCACTGCGAGGGCGGGACGGCGGCGCTGTTCGGCGAGGTGCGGCTGGGCGTGCCGTCCGGCGACGGCAACACCTACCCCGCGCCGGCCGTCGTGCGCTGGCCGCTGAACGAGCTCGGCGGCGCGGGCACGGCCTCGCCGGTCACGTTTCTCGCGACCGGCCCCGCGCAGCTCGGCACGGCCACGCTGGCGGGCAGCAACCCCGGCGACTTCACGATCCGCCTGGACGAGTGCTCCGGGCGCACGCTCGCGGCCGGCGGGCAGTGTGAGGTCTGGGTCCGCTTCACCCCCACCGCGCCCGGCACCCGCAGCGCGCTCCTGCGCGTGCCCGACTCGAGCGGCGCGACGCGCGAGGTCCTCCTCCAGGGCTTCACCTACGGCGGCACGACCCGGCTCGTGATGCAGAGCGACTCCGGCGACTACATCGGCCAGGGCCAGAGCTGGTCGTACACGCCGGCGAACGCGACGATCGCGGCCGGGGGCACGCGCCGCGGGGTCTACTTCGGCCTGAGCGGAGCCAACGGCGACGACTGGTCGGGCAGCTTCTCGCCGGCCGACGGCGACATCATCGCCCCGGGCCGCTACACCGGCGCGACGCGCAACGCGTTCCGAGGCACCGGGCCGGGGCTGGAGGTGACCGGCAACGGGCGCGGCTGCAACGAGATCGAGGGCGAGTTCACCGTCAGCGAGGCGAGCTTCGACAGCGACGGCCGGTTGCGGACGCTCGGCGTCAGCTTCATCCAGCACTGCGAGGGCGCGACGCCCGCGCTGCGCGGCACGTTCGAGTTCCGCAAGGGCGACCAGACGCCGCCGCCCCCGTGGATGGTCGGCGGCTCGGGCTCCACCGGCACGCCGGGCACGGTCAACCCGCCGCCGCCCGCGCCGTCGTCCGGGACGCCCGGTGGGAGCGGCGAGCAGTCCGCGACGCCGCCGGCGGCG
>JALZEZ010000340.1 GCA_030861775.1 Actinomycetota bacterium | reverse complement strand
CCTCCGGCCGGGCCCGCTGCGGCGGGACCTCCGGCAGCGGCTGGTAGCCGCCCTGCTCGGCGGCCGGAAGCGGCTGCTGGCGGTCGGGCTCCTCCGACTCGCTGCGCTCGCGCGGAGCGTCCGAGGGGGGCGGGTCCACCCCCGCGGCGGGAGCGGACGCCGCCGCCACCCAGATCGGCGAGGTCATCGCGGCCACCGCCAGGTCCTCGGAGCAGGTGGAGATCGGCGGCGACTCCGGGGGCGCGCAGCTCGGGTCGACCGCGCTCACGCCGTCCTGGAGATAGAGGGTCGCGCGCACCCAGCCCGGCTCGGACGGCGCGTTCAGCCGCACCTCGCCGCCGGGCTGGAGCGGACCGTCGTCGCGTGCCGGCCTGCCGTTGGCCCGCACGCTCAGCAGCCCCGTCCCGGGCGCGCCCTCGGTGCGCACGCGCAGCGGCGTGCCCGGTGGCACCTCGTCGCCGATCATCGACTCGTAGGTCCCGTTGCGATCGCGGTCGCCCTCCAGCAGCAGCCGCACCGCGCCCTGGTTCGGCGCCACCCGCGAGAGCGTCGTGCGCCCGGCCCGCAGCGCCGCGAGCACGTCGGCCTCGCTGCTCGAGGCCGCGTAGGCCCAGGTCATCGGGAGCCCGATGTTGATGTGGTTCGCCCCGTGCGAGTCGCTCCCCGCGAGCGCGCCGATCCGCGCCCCGCGCTGGAGCCAGCACTCCCAGTAGTACTCCGACGGCCGCAGCAGCGTGGTCGCGTTCCAGACCTCGATCGTGTCCGGCAGCACCGTGTAGCCGTAGCCCCAGTGCATGCGCTCGCCGGCCGTCTCGGCGCAGCTCGTCAGCGGGGCGCCCGTCAGGCGGTAGCCCGGGTGGTTGGCCTGGAAGAACCCGCCGTCGAGCCGCAGCGCGTCGGCCATCGCGTTCGTGGCCGCGGCATCCCCGCTGCCCTCGGCGTACGGCTTGCGCGCGCCGAGCATCTGCGCGTGCCCGGAGCGCAGCGAGGCCTCGTACGCGCGGATGCCGGTCACGCCCTGCGCGCCGAAGCCGGGGTCGGTGTGCGCGCGGATGTCGTCGTGGTCGCTGATGACGAGGAAGTCCATCCCCTTCAGCGAGGCCTCGACGAAGCGCGCCGGCACGCTCCCGCCGAACGAGTAGAAGGCGTCCTGGCCCTCGTCGTCGCCGGGGCCGCAGTAGGCGTCGTGCGAGTAGCACGTGTGCACGTGCCCGTCGCCCGCGAGCCACTCGGCGCCGGACGCCGGAGCGGCGAGCACGGCCAAGGCCGCGAGCGCGATCAGCAGAGCCCTACCCCCCATCGGGACAGAGCATGGCACGCCGGCGCGCGCCCGTCGCCGCTCAGCCGAGCGCCTCGCGCAGCCCCGAGACCTGGTCGGGGTCGCCGGTGCCCGCGAAGAGGAGCAGCTCGTCGCAGCCCGCCTCCTCGAAGGCGGAGACGTACTGCTTCACCGTGTCGGCGTCGGTCGCGACGCTCGCCGCGATCTGGTCGCCGTACTCCCCCAGCCAGTCGTAGTAGTGGCGCGTGTTCTCCACGCCCTGCTGCGTATTCGCGCCGAGCGAGTAGTAGGCCAGCGCCATCAGCCGCGGCTCGCCCTCGCGGCCCTCGGCCTCCCAGGCCTCGAGCACCTGCGGCCGCGCCTCGCTGAACTGGTCGGGCGTGCCGCCGCCCATGATCCAGCCCGCGCCGTAGCGCGCCGCGCGCTTGAACGAGGCCTCCACGCCGCCGCCGACGATCACCGGGATCTCGGCCTCCGGCTTCGGCCCCACGCCGCCCGCGTGCCCGCGCTCCTCGCCGGACCACAGGCGCTTGAGCTCGTCGAGCTGCTCGCTGAAGCGCTTGCCCTTCGGCCCCATCTCGATGTCGCTCGTGTGGTAGTCGTCGTCGCGCGCGCCGAGGCCCAGGCCCAGGACGAGCCGGCCGCCCGAGAGGTTCTGCACCGCCGCGGCCTGCTTCGCGAGGATCGGCGTGCTGCGCAGCGGGGCGAGCACCACCGCCGTGGTCAGCCGGATGCGCTCGGTCACGCTCGTGATCGCCGCGAACGTGACCAGCGACTCGTAGCTGTGGTAGACGACGCGATCGAGCGCCCCCAGCGACGGGAAGCCCGCCTCCTCGGCCGCGCGGCCGAAGTCCACGAGCTGCTTCGCCGTGACCCCCTGGGTCGCGTTGGGAAGTCCGATTCCAACCTCCATCTAGCCTCCTCTCCGATGTCGCGGGGCGCTCTGGATGACCTACCCGTATGGGCACGCGAGCTAATCGAGCGCGCGCCGGTGGCGCGGCTCGGGCTGCTCGACTCGGACGCGCGGCCGCGCGTGCTGCCGGTGACCTTCGCGGTGGCGGGCGAGCTGCTCGTCAGCGCGGTGGACGAGCACAAGCCAAAGCGCGGCGGCGAGCTCGCGCGGGTGCGCTGGCTGCGCAGCCGCGACGAGGTGGCGCTGACCGTGGACCGCTACGACGACGACTGGTCGCGGCTCGCCTGGGTCCAGGCGCTGGGCCGCGCGGAGGTGCTGGACGACCCGCCGCCCGGCGCCCTCGATGCCCTGCGGGCCAAGTACGCGCCGTACCGCGAGCGTCCGCCGGCGGGGCCGTTCGTGTCGATCCGCCCTGAGCGGTTCGTCTGCTGGAGCGCAGCGGGCTAAGGTCACCCGAGCGGCGCCCCGATTCCGATTCGGCGGTTACATTCAGCCCCGGACGGGGAATCCGCCGCCTACCCCCTATGCGCAGACGTTCGAAGCTCGCTGTACGCCTAGCGGCATTCGCCGCCGCACTCGCGGCCCTGCCCGCGCTCGCCGCGCCGGCCCAGGCCGCCGACCGCAAGCTGCTCTCCGAGTTCCAGGACGACCGGGTCTTCACGCGCGAGGGGCCGGAGCGCCTGCGCACCGCCCTGGACGAGCTCGACCTGCTCGGCGTCGACGCGATCCGCACGGTCGTGAACTGGAACCGCCTCGCGCCCGCCGCGGAGGACAAGGTGATGCCGCAGGGGTTCGACTTCACCAGCCCGCTCGCCTACGCCCCGCACGACTGGGACCCGTTCGACGACCTGGTCCGCGAGGCCACCGCACGCGGCATCAGCATCCACATGAACCCGGCCGGGCACACGCCGGAGTGGGCGTCGCGCTGCGACAACAACCTCTACCGCGCCTGCGACCCCGACCCCGAGCTGTTCAAGCAGTTCGTAACCGCGGTGGCGCGCCGCTACGACGGCACCTACGTGGACGAGAACCAGGGCAACCAGGTGCTGCCCGCGGTCCGCATGTGGTCGCTCTGGAACGAGCCGAACATCAACAGCTGGATCAACCCGCAGACGGTCGGCAGCGGCCGCAAGATGCGCCGCACCGCCGCCCGGCTCTACCGCAACCTGTTCCACGCCGGCTACGACGCGCTCGAGGCCACCGGGCACGCCGGCGACACGGTCCTCCTCGGCGAGACCGCCCCGATCGGCGCCCCGCCCAAGCGCACCTCGCCGATCCAGTTCTACCGCGACCTCTTCTGCATCGACGCGCGCGGCCGCAGGCTGCGTGGCAGTGCGGCGAAGAAGCTCGGCTGCACCAAGCCCCGGGCGTTCGAGGTCGCCGGCGTGGCCCACCACCCGTACGTGAAGGGCGCCGGGGCGCCGCTCCCGGCCAAGCTCCTCGAGGGCGCCGCGTCGGTCGGCACGCTCGGCGGCCTCAAGCGCGTGATGGACCAGGGCGCCCGCCGCGGGCTGCTGCCGCGCAAGACCCCGGTCTACATCACCGAGTTCGGCGTCTCCACGAACCCGCCCGACCAGAAGTACGGCGTGCCGCTCGACAAGGCCGCGGCCGTCCTGAACCAGGCCGACCGCTACATGTGGCTCGACAAGCGGGTACGGATGGTCTCCCAGTTCGAGTACGAGGACGACATCGCGCTCAGCCCGCCGACCTTCCAGACCGGCCTGCGCTTCGGCTCGAACGGCATGCCGAAGCCGAGCCTCCAGGCCTACCGGCTCCCCACCTTCGTGCTGCCCGACAGGAAGAGCAAGAAGCGCGTGATCGTCTGGGGCTGGGTCCGGGCCGCCAAGCGCGCGCGGCAGAAGGTGGTCATCCAGAACCGGCGTGCGACGTACGGGGAGTGGAAGGACGTCAGGACGGTCACCACCGGCCGCTACGGCTTCCTCAACGTCAAGGTGAAGAAGCTGAAGGGGTCCTGGCGGCTGTCCTGGACGCCCCCGTTCGGTGGCGAGCCCGTCTTCAGCCGCGTGGCCCGCGTGGACAACTTCGCCCGCGCCCCCAGCCCGGGCTTCAGCCCGCCCGGCAGCGGTGGCCAGGGCGTGCCGGACCCGGGCACCGGGACCGGCGGAGGAGGAG
>JALZEZ010000090.1 GCA_030861775.1 Actinomycetota bacterium | reverse complement strand
TGTCGGCCATGCCGGGAAAGGTCGCGAGCGCGAGGGCGGCGGCCGACGCCCCCCCGGCCAGGCCGGCGCGCCGCTCGGTCACGAGCGGCCCCGCGGAGCGGATCCGCTTCGCGCCGCGCACGGCGAGCACCGCCAGCGGGATCGACAGGCCCGAGAGCGTGTTGAAGAAGAAGGTCCGGTCGAGCAACCCGTAGATCGCGAGCGTGGCCAGCGGCCAGAGGATCAGGACGCGGTCCTGGAGGTCGAGCGGGCGGCGCAGGCCCGCGATCGCGAAGACCGCCAGCGGCGCGAGGGCGAGCAGCAGCCAGCCCCACTGGTGCGAGGCGGCCAGCTCCCCCCCGCCCTCCTCCCAGCTCGTGTCGGTGCGCGAGAGGACGGCGAAGTAGGCGATCGGCGCCGCGGTGGCGGCGAGCGGGAGCGCGTAGGCGGCCGGGCGGCGCTGCCAGAGCGCCAGCGTGCCGCCGACGGCGATCAGGACGAGCCCCTGCCACGGGTGGACCCACGACACCGCGAGGCCGGCCGCCGCGGCGGCGAGCGGGCGGCGCTCCAGCGCGAGGAAGAACACCGGCATCAGCCCGACGGCGATCGCCGTCTGCACGTAGCCCCACAGGTAGGTGGCCGGGGTGAGCTGGAAGGTGAAGAGGTAGCCGAGGCCGTCCTGGACGTCGTCGCCGATGCCGGTGCGACCGAGCAGCGCGGTGGTGGGCGGGAAGTAGAAGAGCGCGAGCGCTAGCGCGGCGAGCCGCTCGAGGCGGCCCTCGAGCGTGCGCCGCACGTAGGCGGCGCAGCCCGCGAACAGGGCGAGCACGCAGACCGGCTTCCAGAGAAGGAACGCCGCCTGCACCGGCAGCCCGGCCGCCCAGGCGAGGCCCGAGACGACCCACATCGGCTGGAGGTAGACCGGGTCCTCGGCGGCGAGGTCGAAGCGGTTCGAGATCAGCACGTGCTCGCCCGCCTCGCGGACCCAGGCGAGGTACTGGTAGTGGTCGGTCTGCCCGATCCCGTCGGTGCCGGCGAGCACGTCGCCGTCGGCGATCAGGTGCACGACGCCCGCCGCGAGCGGGATCAGCGACCAGGCGGCGAGGAGCGCGAGGAGGAGCGCCTCGCCGAGCGTGAGGCCGAAGCGGCGCACGGCCACGGACGCTACCCGTCGCGAGCGATTGATCCCTTTTACTCGTGATAGTGAGTAAAAGGGATCAGGGACCGCCGCGGGCGGCGGTCCTCCGCCCTACCCAGCCGCTGTAGACGCCGGCGGAGCCCGCCGGCGCTACGACCCCTCGGGGTTGTCCTCCGGCGGCGTGGCAAGATCCGCCAGCTCGTCCGCGAAGCCCACGGCGTCCCCGCCGTCGCCCCCGAACGAGAACCCGTCGATGTCGCCGTTGCCGGTCAGGCCGAGCTCGGCCGCCAGCTCCGACTCGTCGAGCAGGCCCATCTCCTCGGAGGACGGCCTCGGGATCGGCTCCGACGGCTCGATCTCCAGCCGGCGGTAGCGCCGCAGGCCGGTGGCCGCCGGGATCAGCTTGCCGATGATGACGTTCTCCTTCAGGCCGAGCAGCCTGTCGGTCTTGCCCTCGAGCGCCGCGTCCGTGAGCACCTTGGTCGTCTCCTGGAACGAGGCGGCCGAGAGGAAGGAGTCGGTCGCCAGCGAGGCCTTGGTGATGCCGAGGATGACCTCGGTGTACTCGGCCTGCTCGCCCTTCTCCTTCTTGATCCGGGCGTTCTCGCGCAGGAGCTCGTGGCGGTCGACGAGCTGCCCCGGGAGGTAGCTCGAGCTGCCCCGCTGCTCGATCCGGACCTTCTTCATCATCTGGCGGACGACGATCTCGATGTGCTTGTCGTTGATGTCGACGCCCTGCGACTTGTAGACCTTCTGCACCTCGCGCACGAGGTACACCTCGGTCTCGGTGCGGCCGCGGGTGTCGAGCAGCTCGTGCGGGTAGATCGACCCCTCGTTGAGCTGCTCGCCGACCTTGATCTTGTCGCCGTTGTCGACGAACAGCCGCGTGCGGACTGGGAACGAGTAGGCGTTCTCGTCGCCTGAGGCGGTCGAGACGATCACCCGGCGGGCCTTCTCGGTGTCCTCGATGGTCACCGTGCCCTCCTCCTCGGCCAGCTTGGCCAGGCCCTTCGGCTTGCGCGCCTCGAACAGCTCGACGACGCGCGGGAGGCCGTGCGTGATGTCCGCGCCGGCGACGCCGCCGGTGTGGAACGTCCGCAGGGTGAGCTGCGTGCCCGGCTCGCCGATCGACTGGGCGGCGATGATGCCCACCGCGTCGCCGATCGCCACCAGCTTGCCGGTGGCCATGGCCGTGCCGTAGCAGCGCTGGCAGATGCCGGCGTCGGCCTCGCACTTGAGGACCGAGCGGACCGGCACGGTGGCCGGCTCGTCGGCGAACGCCTCGCGCACCTCGTCGAGGTGGGCCGGGGTGATCAGCGCGTCCTTCTCGATCAGCGTGCGGCCGCGCTTGGTCTTGAACTCGTGCGCCACGAAGCGCCCCACGACGCTCGAGTTGAACGAGCCGTCGTCGCGGGCGAGCGGGGCCTCGATGTACTCCTTGGTCCCGCAGTCCTCCTGGCGGACGATCACGTCCTGGGAGACGTCGACCAGGCGCCGGGTCAGGTAGCCCGAGTCCGCCGTGCGGAGCGCGGTGTCGGCCAGGCCCTTCCTGGCGCCGTGGGTCGAGATGAAGTACTCGAGCACCGACAGGCCCTCCATGAAGTTGGCCTTGATCGGGCGTTCGATGATCTCGCCCTTCGGATTGGCCATCAGGCCACGCATGCCGGCGAGCTGGCGGATCTGCTTGAACGACCCGCGGGCGCCGGAGTTGGCCATCATGAACACCGAGTTCAGCGCGGGCAGGTTGTCCTGCATCGCGTTGCCGACCTCGTCGGTGGCCGCCGTCCACAGCTCGACCACGCGATCGTGCCGCTCCTCGGGGGAGATCAGGCCGGTGTCGTACTGCTCGTGGATCTCGCCGACCTTCGCCTCGTAGCGCTCGAGGATCTCCTCCTTCTGCGGCGGGATCACGACGTCGTTCTTCGAGATCGTGATGCCGGCCTGGGTGGCGAAGTGGAACCCGACGTCCTTGAAGGCGTCGAGCACCAGCGCCACCGCGTACGGGCCGTGCTTGTCCACGAGGCCCTGGATGACGGCGCCCATGTCGCGCTTCTTCAGCGGGCGGTTGACGAACTCGTACTCGTTCGGGTCGTACTCGCCCTCGAGCGTCTCCTCCAGCGCCCGCTCCACGCGGTCGTTGAAGATGATCCGCCCGACCGTGGTCAGCACGTGGCTCTCGACGCCGCGGCGGCGGTACTCGGCCAGGTCGTGCAGGTTGACCATGCCGTGCTCGTACGAGAGCTCGGCCTCCATCGCGGAGCGGAAGACGTGCGGGCGCTTGCCCAGCTTCTTCTCGTCCCACTTGCCCCCGCGCTCCTTCTCGCGGAGCGAGTCGAGCTCGAGGTCGTCGGGGCCGTAGGTCAGGTAGTACGCGCCCAGCACCATGTCCTGGGTGGGCGTGGCCAGCGGCGCGCCGTGCGCCGGCGACAGGATGTTGTTCGCCGACAGCATCAGCAGCCGGGCCTCGGCCTGGGCCTCCGCCGAGAGCGGGAGGTGGACCGCCATCTGGTCGCCGTCGAAGTCCGCGTTGAACGCGTGGCAGACCAGCGGGTGGACCTGGATGGCCTTGCCCTCGACCAGCACCGGCTCGAACGCCTGGAGACCCAGGCGGTGGAGCGTCGGCGCGCGGTTGAGCAGGACCGGGTGCTCCTGGATGACCTCCTCGAGGACGTCCCAGACCTCGGGGATCATCGAGTCGACCATCTTCTTGGCGGCCTTGATGTTCTGGACCGACTTGCGCTCGACGAGCCGGGCCATGATGAACGGCTTGAACAGCTCGAGGGCCATCAGCTTCGGCAGGCCGCACTGGTGGATGCGCAGCGACGGGCCGGCCACGATGACCGAGCGGCCCGAGTAGTCGACGCGCTTGCCGAGCAGGTTCTGCCGGAAGCGGCCCTGCTTGCCCTTGAGCATGTCGGACAGCGACTTGAGCGCGCGGTTGCCGGGGCCCGTGACCGGGCGCCCGCGGCGGCCGTTGTCGAACAGCGCGTCGACGGCCTCCTGGAGCATCCGCTTCTCGTTGTTGACGATGATCTCGGGCGCGCCGAGGTCGAGCAGCCTCTTCAGCCGGTTGTTCCGGTTGATCACGCGGCGGTAGAGGTCGTTCAGGTCCGAGGTGGCGAAGCGGCCGCCGTCGAGCTGGACCATCGGGCGCAGCTCCGGCGGGATGACCGGGATCGCCTCCAGCACCATGTGCTCGGGCCGGTTGTCGGAGTTGATGAACGCCGACACCACCTTCAGCCGCTTGACCGCGCGGCTCTGCTTCTGGCCCTTGGCGGTCTTGACCTGCTCCTCGAGCTCGTCGCGCTCGGCCTCCAGGTCGACCTGCTCGAGCAGGTCGCGCACGGCCTCGGCGCCCATGCCGCCGCGGAAGTACTCGCCGAACCCGTACGGCGAGCCGAAGCGGTCCTTCAGCTCACGGAAGACGGTCTCGTCGGCGATCACCTGCTTGGGCTGCATCTCGCGGAACAGGTCCCAGACCTGCCGCATGCGCTCGGCGGCGTCCTCGATGTAGGCCTCGGTGTCGGCGATGTCCGACTCGAACGTCTTGCGGACGTCCTTGACCAGCTTCTCGCGGTCCTCGTCGGAGAGCTTCTTGACGTTGATGTCGAGCGTGTCCGCCCACAGGTGGTCGTCGTCGGTGAAGCCGGTCTGCTTGCCGGTCTGGAGGTACTCGATGCGGTGCTCGAGCGACTCGTTGAGCTCCTGGAGACGCTCCTCCTTCTCGCCCTCGTAGGAGTCGAGGACCTTCTGGACCTCCTTCTCCAGCCCGTTCAGGTCCTTCTCGCGCGCCTCGTCGTCCACCCAGGTGACGATCGACGCCGCGAAGTAGAGGACCTTCTCCAGCTCCTTGGGAGCCATGTCGAGCAGGTAGCCGATCCGCGACGGGACGCCCTTGAAGAACCAGATGTGCGAGACCGGCGCGGCCAGGTCCACGTGGCCCATGCGCTCGCGCCGGACCTTCGAGCGCGTGACCTCCACGCCGCAGCGCTCGCAGACGATGCCCTTGTAGCGGACGCGCTTGTACTTGCCGCAGTAGCACTCCCAGTCCTTGGTGGGACCGAAGATGCGCTCGCAGAAGAGCCCGTCCTTCTCGGGCTTCAGCGTGCGGTAGTTGATCGTCTCCGGCTTGGTGACCTCACCGCTCGACCAGGAGCGGATCTGCTTCGAGGAAGCGAGGCCGATCGAGATTGCGTCGAAGTTGTTGATGTCGATCATGTGCGCGCCTCAGTCCTTGGTCTCTTCGACGTAGTCAGCTTCCTGTTCAGCCGCGGATTCGGACGTCTGTCCACCTCCGCCCTCGGCCTCGATCTTCTCCTCGGCCTCGTCGGCCGCCTCGGCGTTCGGCGCGCGGACGCCGGACAGGTCGATGCCCAGCTCCTCGGCCGCCCGCAGCAGGTCGTCGTCCTCGTCGCGGATCTCGACCCCGGCGCCCTCCTCCGACTTCACGTTCACGTCGAGCGCCAGCGACTGCATCTCCTTCAGCAGCACCTTGAAGGACTCGGGGATCGACGGCTCGGCGATGTTCTCGCCCTTGACGATCGCCTCGTAGGCCTTCACGCGCCCGACCGTGTCGTCGGACTTGATCGTGAGCATCTCCTGGAGGGTGTACGCGGCGCCGTACGCCTCGAGCGCCCACACCTCCATCTCGCCGAAGCGCTGGCCGCCGAACTGCGCCTTGCCGCCCAGCGGCTGCTGGGTGACGAGCGAGTAGGGGCCGGTGCTCCGCGCGTGGATCTTGTCGTCCACGAGGTGGAGCAGCTTCAGGATGTACATGTAGCCGACGGTGACGGTCTCCTCGTAGGGCTCGCCGCTGCGGCCGTTGTAGAGCTGGACCTTGCCCGACGAGCGCCAGCCGGGCCGCTCGGACTTGTCCACCTCGAACTGCACGCCGCGGTCCTGGTGCTCGTCCTGCCACTTGACCAGGGCCTCGTCGACCTCCTGCACGGTGGCGCCGTCGAACACCGGCGTGGCCACGTACACGCGCCCGCCGTTGTCCTGGGCCTGCTTGTAGGCCTCGGAGCCGTCGTCGTACCAGCCCTCGCCGGCGACCCAGCCCAGGTGCGTCTCCATGATCTGGCCGAGGTTCATGCGGCTCGGCACGCCGAGCGGGTTGAGGATCACGTCGATCGGCGTGCCGTCGGCCAGGTGCGGCATGTCGGCCTCGGGCACGATCTTCGAGATCACGCCCTTGTTGCCGTGGCGGCCGGCGAGCTTGTCGCCCTCGGCGATCTTGCGCTTCTTGGCCACGAACACGCGGACGAGCTCGTTGACGCCGGGCGCCAGGTCGTCGCCGTCCTCGCGGCGGAAGGTGAGCACGTCGATGACGACGCCGCCCTCGCCGTGCGGGACCTTGAGCGAGGTGTCGCGGACCTCGCGCGCCTTCTCCTTGAAGATCGCGCGGATCAGCTTCTCCTCGGCGGTCAGCTCGGTCTCGCCCTTCGGGGTGACCTTGCCGACCAGCAGGTCGCCGGAGCCGACCTCGGCGCCGATCCGGACGATTCCGCGCTCGTCGAGGTTGCGCAGCGACTCCTCGGAGCGGTTCGGGATGTCGCGCGTGATCTCCTCGTCGCCGAGCTTGGTCGTGCGGGCGTCGATCTCGTACTCCTCGATGTGGATCGAGGTGAGCTCGTCGTCCTTGACCAGCCGCTCGGAGATGATGATCGCGTCCTCGAAGTTGTAGCCCTCCCAGGACATGAAGGCGACCAGGCAGTTCTTGCCGAGCGCCAGCTCGCCCTCGTCGGTCGAGGAGCCGTCGGCGAGGATCTCGCCCGCCCTCACCCGCTGGCCCTCGGAGACCCGCGGCTTCTGGTGGATGATCGTGCCCTGGTTCGAGCGCATGAACTTGTGGAGCACGTACTCGTCCTTCTCCGAGCCGTCCTCCACGACGATCCGCTCGGCGTCCACGTAGGTGACCGTGCCCTTGCGCCGGGCGAGCAGCACGTCACCGGTGTCCATCGCGGCGCGGACCTCCATGCCGGTGCCGATCAGCGGGGCCTCGGTCTTGAGCAGCGGCACCGCCTGGCGCTGCATGTTCGAGCCCATCAGCGCGCGGTTGGCGTCGTCGTGCTCGAGGAACGGGATCAGCGCCGTGGCCACCGACCAGATCTGGTCGGGGGAGACGTCCATCAGGTCGACGTCCTTCGGCGCGGCCAGGGTGAGCTCGCCGTCGCGTGAGCGGCAGGTGACGCTCGGGCCGCGCAGCTTGCTCGTCTTGGGGTCGATCTCGGCGTTCGCCTGGGCGATGACCTTCTCGTCCTCCTCGTTGGCGTCGAGGTGGACGATCTTGTCTGTGACCACGCCCTCCTCGACCACGCGGTAGGGCGTGGTGACGAAGCCGTGCTCGGAGACCTCGGCGAAACTCGACAGCGAGCCGATCAGGCCGATGTTCGGGCCCTCGGGGGTCTCGATCGGGCACATGCGGCCGTAGTGCGACGGGTGGACGTCGCGCACCTCGATGGGGGCGCGCTCGCGGGTGAGGCCGCCGGCGCCGAGGGCGCTCAGGCGCCGCCGGTGCGTGAGGCCGGCCAGCGAGTTCGTCTGGTCCATGAACTGCGAGAGCTGCGAGGAGCCGAAGAACTCCTTCAGCGCCGCCACGACCGGGCGGATGTTGATGATCGTCTGGGGCGTGATCGTGTCCGCGTCCTCGGTGGTGAGGCGCTCGCGGACGACACGCTCCATGCGGTAGAGGCCGATCCGGAAGGCCTCCTGGATCAGCTCGCCGACCGTGCGCAGGCGGCGGTTGCCGAAGTGCTCGTACTCGTCGAGGCGGTCGGCGATCGGGTCGCGCGGGATGATCTGCGACTCGAGCGCGTAGTCCTTGATCGGCTCGCCCTCGGCGAACTCGCCGGACTCCGGGATGCCCAGGTCCTTGGGGAGCGTGACCAGCTCCTTGATCAGCTCGATGATGTCGCGGTGGGTGAGGACGCGGGTGTCGAGGTCCTCGTCCAGGCCCAGGCGGCTGTTGAGCTTGTAGCGGCCGACGCGCGTGAGGTCGTAGCGCTTGGGGTCGAAGAACAGCGTGTTCAGGAGCGCGCGGGCGTTGTCCACCGACGGCGGCTCGCCGGGGCGCTGCTTCTTGAACAGCTCGATCAGAGCGCCCTCCTCGGAGCGCGTGACCTCGGTGTCGGCGTCGAGTGTGTTCCGGATGTAGAGCGAGTCGTCGAACATCTTCAGGATGTCCTCGTCCTCGACGTAGCCCATCGCCCGGAGCAGGACCGTGACCGGGAGCTTGCGCTTGCGGTCGATGCGGACGTAGACGCGGCCCTTCTTGTCGATCTCGAGCTCGAGCCACGAGCCGCGGGCCGGCATCAGGTTGGCGATGAAGACCTGCTTCTCGCGGTCCTTCGGCTCCATGACGTAGGCGCCGGGCGAGCGGACGAGCTGCGTGACCACGACGCGCTCGGTCCCGTTGATGATGAACGTGCCCCAGTCGGTCATCCAGGGGAAGTCGCCCATGAAGACGGACTGCTCGCGGATCTCGCCGGTCTCGCGGTTCTGGAAGGCGACCTTGACGCTCAGCGGGCGCGCGTAGGTGAGGTCCTTCTCACGGCACTCCTCGATCGAGGCGACCGGGTCGTCGAAGGAGATCTGCTCGAAGACGACGGCGAGGTTGCCGGTGTAGTCCTCGATGGGCGAGACGTCGTCGATGGTCTCGCGGAGCCCCCCCTTCTCGGTGTTGACGAGCCAATCGAACGACCGCCTCTGGATGTCGATCAGGTTCGGGAGCTCGAGCGGGGTTTCCAGGCGCGCAAAGCTGCGGCGCTGACGGGGGGCATCAACACGGGCCAAGACGGCGGCTCCTTGGGGTCGGACGAGGGTGAGGACGGACTCGCGGGCACGCAGGGGCGCGCTGGCGCGACCGGTCAATATAGCACGGCGAAACGCGCCGCCTTACGGGGCGCTTGAAAGGCCGTCACGGACCCCGTCCCGAGGCCCCGCGAGTATGTGGCGGAGCGGCTGCTGAGGGACGGCTACGGCTATTGGCCTGGCGGGATCTTACCCGCAGATACAGGATCTGGCCACCGCCGTGCTCGCCGTCGCCCGTGCGGTCCGCGAAGCGGCGGCCATGCGCCGCCGTCCTGCCCGACTGTCGCAGGGCAACAGCCAGGCAGGACGGTGCTGTCGAGTCGAGCTACTTCAGCTCGACGGTGCCGCCGGCCTCCTCGATGTCGCCCTTGAGCTTCTCGGCCTCCTCGCGGTCGATGCCCTCCTTGACCGGCTTGGGGGCCTCGTCCACCAGGGCCTTGGCCTCCTTGAGGCCCAGGCCGGTGGCCGCGCGGACGACCTTGATCACCTGGATCTTCTTGTCGCCCGAGCCGGTGAGCACGACGTCGACCGTGCTCGACTCCTCCTCGGCAGCGGCACCGTCGGTCGCCGCGGCGGCGGCCGGGGCGGCGGCGGCGACGGCGGTCGCCGACACGCCGAACTCCTCCTCGAGCGCCTTGATGCGCTCGGACAGCTCGAGCACCGAGATGCTCTTCAGCTCGTCGATCCATTCCTGCGTCGTAGGCATCTAGCCCTCCTGTTCCGTGTCGCCCTCGGAGGGCGCGTCAGTGCTCTCTTCCGGGGCGTCGCCCGCGGGGGCGTCGCCCGAAGCCTCTTCCTGCTCGGCCGTCTCGGCCTCGGCGACCGGCGAGCCGGGCGCCTCCTCGGCGGGGGTGGCGTCGTCCGAAGCGTCGGCCTCCGGCTCGGCGGGGGCCTCCTCGGCCGGAGCCTTGTCCGAAGCGTCGGCCTCCGGCTCGGCGGGGGCCTCGGCCTCCGGCTCAGGGGCGGCCTCGTCC
>JALZEZ010000089.1 GCA_030861775.1 Actinomycetota bacterium | reverse complement strand
CCGGCCACCCGCGCCACCGCGTTGTTCGCGCCCGAGGCCACGCCCGCGCGCTCGGCCTCCGCCCCGGCCAGCACGGCGGCCGTGAGCGGGGCGACGACGATCGCCATCCCCAGCCCGAATCCGAGCACGGCCGGGACCACGTCGGTGAGGTAGTCGGACGACTCGTCGAGCCGCATCAGCAGGAGCAACCCGACGGCCGCCACCACCGGCCCGATCGTCATCAGCGGACGCGCCCCGAAGCGGTCGCCGAGCGCCCCGAAGCGCTTCGCCAGCAGGAACAGCACCACGGTCATCGGCACCAGCGCCAGCCCCGCCTCGACGGCCGAGTAGCCGGCCACGCCCTGGAGGAAGATCGGCAGGTAGAACATCCCCGCCCCGAGCCCGCCGTAGATCGCGAAGGTGGCCGCGTTCCCCGCCGCGAAGTTGCGCCGGCGGAACAGCCCGAGCGGGAGCATCGGGTCCGGCGAGCGCCGCTCCTGGGCGAGGAAGAGCGCCAGGCAGGCCGCGCCCACGGCCAGCGGCCCGGCCACCAGCGGATCGCCCCAGCCGTGCGCCGGCTGCTCGATCAGCCCCAGCACGACCCCGCTCAGCCCGACCGCGCACAGCAGCGCGCCCGGCAGGTCCACGTGCCGCCGCACCACCGCGTCGAGGCCCTTCGGCACCCCGCGCGCGATCAGCCACAGCGTGACCGCCACCGGCAGCAGCCCGATCCCGAACACGAGCCGCCACGAGACCGCCTCCACCAGTACCCCGCCGAGGAACGGACCGATCAGCGTCGAGACCCCGCTCCAGGCCGTCCACGACCCGATGGCGGCGCCGCGCTCGCCCTCGTCGAACACCGCCACGATCACCGCCAGCGAGCTGGGCACGAGCAGCGCGCCGGCCACGCCCTGGAGCGCTCGCGCGGCGACCAGCAGCTCGGCCGTGGGGGCGGCCGCGCACAGGACCGAGGTCAGCCCGAACCCCGCCGCGCCCACCGCGAACACCCGCCGCCGCCCGAACAGGTCGCTCAGCGACCCGCCGATCAGCATCAGCGACGCCAGCGTGACCAGGTAGGCCTCGACCACCCACTGCTGCGTCGCGAGACCGGCGTCGAGGTCGTCGCCGATCGCCGGCAGGGCCACGTTGACCACCGTTCCGTCCACGAACACGACCGTGGAGGCCAGGACGGCCGCCACCAGCGTGAGGCGCTTCTCGCGCGGCGTCGCGACCACCCTCGTGAGCCTACTCGCGCGCCGCGGCGCCTCCCTACCCTTCGGGGGCACGGTGGGGCGTATGGGGGGCAAGGGACGGCGCATCGGGGTGAGCGTGGCCGCGCTCGCCGCGCTCGCGGCCGCCGCGCCCGCGCCGGCCGGTCACCTCTGCACCGGTCCCCCGCCGCACCAGTGCTCGCACGACCCGCCCACGGCGTCGTTCACCTGGTCGCCGGAGAACCCGCAGCGCGGCGAGACCGTCACGTTCAGCGGCACCGCGACCGCCAACCCGGACCGGTCGATCGAGCGCGTGGGCTGGGACCTCGACGACGACGGCTCCTTCGACGACGGCGCCCAGCTCACCGTGCAGCAGGCGTTCCCGCCCGGCACGTTCACGATCCGCCTGCGCGTGGAGGACGACGAGGGCGACTCCGCCGTCGCCACCCGCCAGATCACCGTCACCCGCCCGCCGCGACCGCCCGCCGAGATCCCCCGCCCGGCCTCCTCGCTGACGTTCCAGGCGAACGCGCTGCGCGACGGGTTCCTCGACACCCCGTCCCCCGCGCCCCCACTGGCGCGTAAGTGGTCGCGCGAGCTGGGCACGCGGGTCTCCTATCCGGTGGTCGCCGACGGCCGCGTGTTCGTCACGGCCGACGACGAGAACACGCTCGGCACCGCGGTGATCGCGCTCGACCGCCGCACGGGCCGCATCCTGTGGTGGCGGAACGCCGGCGAGACCTTCGGCAGCGGGAGGTCGCACGTCACCTACGACGCGGGCCGCCTGTATCTCGAGACCTCGAGCGGGACGGTCCAGGCGCTCGACCCCGCCACCGGCGCCTCGCTCTGGGCCAGGCAGCAGAGTCAGGACCGCGTGAGCCACGTGCCGCTGGCGCACGGCGGCCAGGTGTGGACGTCGGGCAGCGGGATCGGCGGCACGATGTACGCGCTGGACGGGGCGGCCGGCGACCTGCTGTGGGTCGAGGGGATCGGCAACGACTCCGGCCCGGCCGCCGACGGCCGCAACGTCTACGTCGCGCACGACTGCGAGGGGGTCACGGCACTCGACCGCATCGAGGGCTACGTGGACTGGAAGGGGGGCACGCCCCTGTGCGGCAGCGGCGGCGGCTCCGGGCGGGTCCCGGTGGTCCACGACGGCCGCGTGTACGCCCGCCAGGACCGCAGCTACGACAGCACCGGCGGCTGGGTCGTCCGCACCGAGGACGGTGCCGAGATCGGCAAGTTCACCGCGGAGGAGCCCCCGGTCTTCAAGGGCGACGTCGGGCTCTTCCTCCACAACCGGACGCTCACCGCCCGCAACGTGGCGTCCGGGGCCGACATGTGGACGTTCACCGGCGACGGGAAGCTCGTCACCGCGCCGCTGATCGTCGGCGGCGTGGCCTACGTCGGGTCGGAGTCGGGCCGGGTCTACGGGCTCGAGCTGGGCACCGGCCGCCAGGTCTGGAGCGACGTGGCCGGCAAGGAGCTGTCCTCGTCGCGCGAGGGCGGGCTCACCAGCGGCCTCGCGGCGGGGGAGGGATCGCTGTTCGTGCCCTCCGGCGGCACGCTCACCGCCTTCGCGGCGCCGGAGGAGGACGCCCGCCCCGCCCCCGACCGCCCGCCGCCCGCACTGACGGGCATCCCCGCGCCCGCGCCGTCCGGCGGGGCCTCGGTCGCCCACCAGGTGAACCCCCACCACGACGGCTTCCTCAACGTCGCCACGCCCGCCCCGCCCCTGCGCCGCCGCTGGACCCAGCGGGTCGGCGAGAACGCCGGCTACCCGATCGTGGCCGAGGGCAAGGCGTTCGGCTACGACCGGCGCGGCCACACCGTGCACGCCTTCGACCTCGCCACCGGGAAGACGCTCTGGACCCGGGAGACGAAGGACGAGGGGATCTACTCGAACATCCACGGGACGGCCTACGACGACGGCAAGCTGTTCGTGGTCTCCGGCGGGCAGATGTTCGCCTTCCGCGCCTCGGACGGGACCGAGCTGTGGAGGACCGACGAGAGCCGCCAGGGCGTGGTCCGCGACCCACCCACGGCCGCCGACGGCCTCGTGCTCGCGGCGGGCGAATGCTGCTCGATCGTGGCCATACGCCAGTCCGACGGCCAGCGCATGTGGTCGAGCCCCACGGTCGGCAGCAGCGGCGCGCCCGCGGTGGCCGACGGGCGCGCGTTCGTCTCGCACGCCTGCCTGAACGCCTCGGCGCACGCCATGGCCACCGGCGAGCGCGTCTGGTCGATCCACCCGATCGGCTGCTCGGGCGGGGGCGGCACCACCCCGGCCGTCCACGGCGGGCGCCTCTACGCGCTCGAGAACAGCGGGATCTTCGCGCTCGACCCCGGCAGCGGCAGCATCCTCGACACGTTCAGCTCCGACCGCTCGCCGGCGTTCGCCGGCAGCGCCGCGGTGATGCTCAACGGCAAGGTCCTCCAGGCCGTGGACCTCGCGACCGGGAACGTGATCTGGAACCTGATCGGCGCCGGGCTCGAGCTGCGCACGGCGCCGCTGATCGTCGGCCGCCACGTCTACGTCGGCGCCTCCGACGGCTCGGTGTTCGCGATCCGGCTCGACACCGGCGCCCCGGTCTGGTTCAACCCGAAGGTCGACGCGCCCTACCCGCCCGGCCAGACCTACGAGCGCGCCGACCACCACGGGTTCGCGGCCGGGGAGGGCCACCTCGTCACGGCGACGACCAGCTCGCTCGTGGCGTACGGGCCGCACGGCGGCCTGGCCGTGGACGCCCGCGCGATCGCCAAGCGGCTCGCGAAGGCCAGCCGGAGGGTCCTACTCAGGAGGAGAGGGCTGGTCGTGGACGTCGAGGCGCTCGGGCCCGGCCGGGTCGAGGTGCGGGTCGAGTCCACCGCCCGCGGCCGGCCCGCGCTGCTGTCCGGCTCGGCCAAGCCCCTGATCGCCGGCACCGTCCCCGTTCTCCTGCGCGCCACGAAGCTCGGCAGGCGCGCGCTCGCCCGCGGCCGGCGGATCCGCGCGACGGTGCGCGTGCGCTGGGTGCCGCGCAAGGGCAAGGCCAGGTCAGCCACC
The DNA here is from genome assembly GCA_030861775.1 of Actinomycetota bacterium. Lineage (GTDB taxonomy): Bacteria > Actinomycetota > Thermoleophilia > Solirubrobacterales > Thermoleophilaceae > AC-37. Next base: position 5,728 of record JALZEZ010000089.1, on the reverse strand, counting down.
CGGAAGGTGACCCTGCTCGGCTAGCGGTTGCGGGCCAGCTCGCGGACCGCGGCGAAGACCTCGTGCGTCCCCGTCACGTTCCAGGGGTCCACGATCACCGCGTCGTGCGGGACCAGCGGGAGCACGTTCTCGTAGTCCGAGTGGTTGGTGGCCACGACCACCGCGTTCGCGCCGGCGAGGGCGGTCTCGAGCGACTCGGTCCCCTCGGCCACGTACGGGTCGTGGCGCGAGACGATCGCCAGCTCGCGCTCGAGCAGCCGGATCAGCTTCGCCGCCAGCGAGTCGCGCAGGTCGTCCGAGTCGCGCTTGAAGGTCAGCCCGAGCACGGCCACCTTGCAGTCGCGCAGCGAGCCTCCGAGCCGCTGCTTGAGCCCCTCGACGAGGAACTGCGGCACCGATTCGTGCACGCGCGAGACCGACAGCAGCATGCCCGGCGCGCGCGAGCGCTCCTCCGAGAAGGCGAAGTCCTTGCGCAGGCAGGTCCCGGCCGTGAGGCCCGGCTCCTTGATCCCGCCGCGGGGGTAGTCGTGGTTGATCAGCTCGATCACGTCGAACACGTTCGCCCCGTACTGCTCGCACTCCATCATCAGGAGGTTCGGCAGGGCGAACTGCGTGTAGCGGAGGATGTTGGTCCAGATCTTGGCCAGCTCGGCCTGCACGGCCGAGGTCTGGACGATCTCGGTGCCGAACACGCCGAACAGCCGCGCGGCGGCCTCGCCCGAGCGCTGCCCCACGCCGCCCACGATCGTCGGCAGGGTGGCGATCTCGTCCAGGAAGTGGTTGACCGCGATGCGCTCGGGCACGTGCGCCACGAAGACGTCCTCGCCGGCCGTCAGGCCGCGCCGCTGCTCGATGTAGCCGGCCACCCACTCGGTCGTCCCGGGCGCGACGGTGGAGCGCAGGATGATCGTCTGGCCCTCCCGCAGCAGCGGCAGCAGGGCGTCGATCGCGCTGCGGATCTGCGAGATGTCGATCTCGATGTGGACGTGCGTGGGCGTGCCGAGCGTGAGCACGACGCACTCGGCCGCGGCCGCGTCCTGGATCCGCTGGGAGAGCTCCAGCCGGTCGCCGACCCGCTCGAGCAGCTCCTGGGTGCCGGTCTCGCGGAACGGCATGGTCCCGGCGCGCACGGTCTCGAGCACGCGCGGCTCGCGGTCGATCCCGATCACGTTCAGGCCGCGGTCGGCGAACGACAGCGCGAGGGGCAGCCCGATCCGGCCGAGCCCCACGATCGCGACGTCGGCGGGCATGTGCCTGAGGCTATCCGCTGCGCAGGCGGGCGCGACGGCGCTCGCGGACGATCTGGTTCGTGACCGCTGCCATGAAGCGCGGGTTGTACGAGAGGTAGCGCGGGAGCAGGCGGCGCGGCTCCTGGGCGATCCGGTAGGTCCACTCCAGGCCGCGCTTCTGCATCCACTCCGGGGCCTGGGAGATGCGCCCGGCCAGGAAGTCGAAGGCGGCGCCCACGCCGCACATGACGGGCACGTCGAGGCGGTCGCGCATCCGGGCCATCCACTTCTCCTGCTTGGGCACGCCGATGCCGACCCAGAGCACGTCGGGCCGGGCGGCGTTGATCTGGCGCGCCACCTCGTCCTCCTCCTCGGCGGTCAGCGGCCGGAACGGCGGCGAGTACCCGCCCACGATGCGCATGCCGGGGTTGGCCTTGTGCATGTTCAGCGCGAGCTGCGCCAGCGAGCCCTGGTCGCGGCCGCCGTACAGCCACACCCGGTGGCCCTGGTCGCGGCAGCGCTCGCTGTACTGCTCCATCAGCGACGGGCCGTAGACGCGGTCCTCGAGGCTCTCGCCCATGTGGTTCGCGGCCCAGACCAGCGGCATCCCGTCGGGGACCGTCAGCGTGGAGCCGAGCAGCGCGTCGCGCACCTCGGCGTCGCTCTGGGCGACCATCACCACGTGCACGGCGGCGGCCACCACGTAGCCGCGCTCGCGCCGGGCGATCATGCCGTCCATCACGTCCATGGCCTGGGCGTAGTCGGTCATGGCGATCGGGATGTCGAGGATCTCGCGGGTGGCGATGTCCGCGGGGCGCGGAAGCGGGCGCTCGACGCGCAGCGGACGCTCCCGGGTCTCCGGGAACGAGATCAGCGAGCGCGGCAGCGGATCGCCGACAAGCGGCTGTGGCTCAGGGGGAGTCACTTGGGAATTCGGGTGCCCGAGGGGGAGTCGATGCAAACCGCGGCGGCCCCCGCGCGGTCAGCCGTGTCGAGTCTAGAGGCCAAGGTGTCAGCACGAACTCCGGGCCCTTGTGAAAGTTGCGGGTAACGTACGCGCGCGGGTGGACGCAAGGAATGTGGCAGAGCGGTTCCGCACAGCCGTGGAGGCCGGGCGGATTGAGGGCATGATCGAGCTGCTCGCGCCGACGGTCGTCTTCAACAGCCCCGTGACCTTCAAGCCGTTCCGTGGAGCGGAGACCGTCGCGGTCGTCCTGCGGGGCGTGTTCGAGGTCTTCGAGGGCTTCCACTACGTGGACGAGCTCGCCGGCGAGGAGCTGCACGGGCTCGTGTTCGAGGCCCGCGTGGGCGAGCGCGACGTGAGCGGGATCGACCTCTTCCGCGCCACGACCGACGGGCGCATCGCCGAGCTCACCGTGATGGTGCGGCCGCTGTCCGCGGTGGCGGCGCTGGCCGAGGCGATGGCGCCGAAGGTCGCGGCCCTGGCGAAGGGCTAGGGCGCGCCCGACCCTACGGCAGCGCCGCGCAGATCACCCAGACCTCGGGCAGGATGTCGCCGTCGGCCGGGCCCGGAGAGCCGGCATCCTGGGGAAGGTCGCCCACCGGGTTGGTGACCGTGATCCGCCAGCCGGTGAACGTGCCGTTGTCGACCGGCGGGCTCGCGCTGGTGGTGCTGGTGATCGGCCGCGACGAGTGCGTCACGGTGAACTCCGAGTCGGTCGCGTCGCCGCGGCCCCCGCCGCCGATCGCGATCTGACCCTCCGGGCAGTGGACGTCGTACGACGTGCCCTGACCGGTCGCGGTCTCCCCGAGGGCCGCCGCGGCCTGCTCGAACTGGACCGTGACCTTGCCGCCGAGGAAGGTGCCGGGCGCCACGTCGCCGCCGCCGAGCGATCCCTCGACCACCTTCGACCCGTCGACGGAGTTCGGGCCGAGGTCCGCCAGGGCGATCGTCCCGTTCGCGATGGCGAGCCCGCTGAGCGACTCGTTGATCACCTCGGAGGCGCCCACGGAGCCGGCGTTCAGCTCGTCCGCGTTGACGGCGTTCGTCGCGATCTCGTCCGCGGACACCCCGTTCCTCTTGATCTCGGACCTCGAGACGGCGTCCTTCTTGATCTCGGAGGCGGCGACGGCGTTCTTCCTGATCTGGTTGGCGCCGACGCTGTTGTTGGGGAGCTGGGTGGCGGCGTAGGCCGACCCTCCGAGCACGACGAACAGGCACACCAGCGCGATCGAGTTGCCGATCGCGGGATCGGTCCGGAACCGGTGGAGCATGGCGAGTCCTCCTGGGCGCAGGGAGCAGGGGCGGGCCGGACAGTACGCCTCCGCGCGGCCGCTCGCAACCCTCAGCCGGTCGTATACGCGGCCACCTGCGCGGCGGTGATCGCGCGGGCGTCGGCACCGCCGCGCCAGGCGCGGAACCAGTCCACCGTGGCGGACAGCGCCTCGTCCAGGTCCCAGCGCGGCTCCCACCCGAGCCGCTCGCGCGCCCGGGCCGAGTCGAGCCGCAGCACGGCCGTCTCCGGCGGGCCGCCGTCGCCCTCGGCGCGCCACTCGAGCCCCTCGCCCCAGAGCGCGGCGAGGCGGTCGGCGATCGCCCGCACGGGCAGCTCGTCGCCCGCCACCGGGCCGAAGTTCCAGGCGTCCGCGGCGGCCGGGTCCTCGCGGAGCCGCTGGGCCACCTCCAGGTAGCCGCTGAGCGGGTTCAGCACGTGCTGCCAGGGCCGTACGGCGTCCGGGTTGCGGACCAGCAGCGGCCGCCCGTCGAGCGCGGCCCGCATGGCGTCGGGCACGAGCCGGTCCGCGGCCCAGTCGCCGCCGCCGATCACGTTGCCCGCGCGCACCGTGGCGATCGCCGTCCCGAACGACTCGCGCCAGGAGGCGGCCACCAGCTCCGCGCAGGCCTTGCTGCTCGAGTACGGGTCCGCGCCGCCGAGCGGGTCGCCCTCGCGGCACGGCGCGCCGTCCGCGCGCGGGGCGTAGCACTTGTCGCTGCTCACGACGACCACCGCCGGCGCTCCCGCGGCGAGCACGTTCGCCGTGCCCATGACGTTCGTCTCGTAGGTGCCCACGGGGTCCTCGAACGAGGCGCGCACCAGCGGCTGCGCCGCCAGGTGGAGGACGAGGTCCGGCCGCGTCTCGGCCACGGCGTCCGCCACCGCGCCGCGGTCGCGCACGTCGCCGCGCAGGTCGGTCATGCCCTCGCCGATCCGGGCGGCCTCGAAGAGCGAGGGAGAGCTGGGCGGGTCGAGCCCGAACCCGGCCACCTCCGCGCCGAGCTCCTGGAGCCACAGCGCCAGCCAGCTCCCCTTGAAGCCCGTGTGTCCGGTGACGAGGACGCGCCGCCCGCGCCAGAAGCCCGGGTCTACTCCCACGTCTTCCAGGGCGCCCGCCCCGAGCGCCACAGCTCCTCGAGGTGGTTGCGGTCGCGCACGGTGTCCATCGCGCGCCAGAAGCCGCCGTAGCGGAAGGCGCGCAGCTCGTCGTCGCCCGCCAGGCGCTCGACCGGCGCCTCCTCCCACACGTCGTGGTCGCCCTCGATGTAGTCGCCCACGCGCGGCGAGAGCACGAAGAAGCCGCCGTTGATCCAGGCCCCGTCGCCCTGGGGCTTCTCGTGGAAGCTGACCACCCGGTCGTCGTCGACCGACAGCGTGCCCCAGCGGCCGGGGGGCTGGACGGCGGTGACCGTCGCCAGCTTGCCGTGCGAGCGGTGGTACTCGATCAGCGCGCGCACGTCGAGGTCGCTCACGCCGTCGCCGTACGTGAACAGGAACTCCTCGTCGTCCACGTAGCGCAGCACGCGCTTCAGCCGGCCGCCGGTGGCGGTCTCCTCGCCGGTGTCGATCAGCGTGACCCTCCACGGCTCGGCGCTCTCCTGGTGGACCTCCATCGAGTTGCCCGCGATGTCGAAGGTCACGTCGCTCGCGTGCAGGTAGTAGTTGGCGAACCACTCCTTGATCACGTAGCCGCGGTAGCCGAGGCAGATCACGAACTCGTCGATCCCGCCGCGCGAGTAGAGGCACTTCATGACGTGCCAGAGGATCGGTCGCCCGCCGATCTCGACCATCGGCTTCGGCTTCACCCCGGTCTCCTCGGCGATGCGCGTGCCGAGCCCGCCGGCCAGGATCACGGCCTTCATGCGCGACACGCTATCCGCGTCCGAGGCAACATGGAGGCGTGTCGTGGCGGGCGGGGGCGATGGCGATCTGCCTGGCGGTGCTGCTGGCGCCGCCGGCTCAGGGTGCGGTGGTGCTGGAGCGGCGCGAGGTGACGAAGTACGACGACTACTTCGACGACCTCGTGGCCGCCGACCTGAACGGCGACGGGCGCCCCGACCTGGCCGCGAGCGACTCGCGCGGCCGGGTGCGCGTCCTGCTCAACCAGGGCGGCGGGACGCTCGTCCGCGGGGGCACCCACCCGGTGCCCGCCAGCCTCGACAGGCTGGTGGCGGCCGACGTCGATCGCGACGGTGACCAGGACCTGGTGGTCGCCGCGGAGGGCAAGGGCGCGGCCGTCCTCGCGGGTGACGGCCGCGGCGG
>JALZEZ010000339.1 GCA_030861775.1 Actinomycetota bacterium | reverse complement strand
CCTGGGCTTCCCGCAAGGGCTCGCGCGTGACCGTCACCTGGCGGCCCGCGGCCCGCGCCGCGCGCTACCTCGTCCGGGCGAAGCTCACCGACGGGCGCAACCTCCTCTTCTTCGCCACGGCCAAGAAGCGCAGCGTTCGGATCTCGGGCGTACCGGGCAAGGTGCGGGGGAAGATCACCGTGGCCGGGCTGAAACCCGACGGCACGGCCGGCCCGGCGGCGGTGGTGAAGCTGAAGTAGGCTCGCGCCTTCGCTCGCGACAGGGGACGGGAGAGATGATGAGGAGGACCGGGATCACCATCGCGGCCATCACATCGACGGTCGCGCTCACGGTCGGCTGCGGCGGCGGTGGCGGCGAGAAGAAGCAGGAGAAGCCCCCGATCCCGGCCGAGGCGCCGGCCAACAACCCGCCGGTCGAGCCGGCCAAGTCCGGCGCCCCGGACGAGCTGCTCGGGCAGTACACCGTGACCCTCGACGAGAGCGACCTGCCGGACGACGCCGCCGACGAGCTGACCGAGGGCGGCCCGAGCTGGACCGTCACGATCGCCGAGACCGGCGGCCCCGGCGAGGGCCCCGCGTTCACGATCGCGAACGACCTGGAGGGCCCGCTCGAGAGCTCGAACTTCGAGGTGAAGGGCGACCGCATCCTGGTCCACGAGCAGGAGTGCGCGTCCACCGGCGAGCCGGTGGAGAGCGTGTGGCGCTACGAGCTGAAGGGCAAGGAGCTGACCCTGACCGAGGAGAAGGGGAGCTGCCCGGACGAGGTGGCGCTCACCGTCCTCACCACGAAGCCGCTGAGGAAGAAGGGGTAGCCCGCCACGCCAGCGGCGTGAGATGCTGGCGTGGATGATCTCGACCGATCGAGATCCGCGTCCGCGCCCAGTCCCCAGGGAGGGCACGCTTCCGGACCTCCCGCTGCACGAGCTGCATCCGGACGACTTCCACCGGCTGGCTCTTCACCTGCTCCACCGCGCGCCTGACTACACGTCCGCCCAGAACTACGGCGCGCTCGGGGACGACGGCGGGATCGACCTCGTCGCGTTCTTCGAACCCGGGGCGCACCACGGTGGACGCTCGTTCGCCCGGGGCGTCAAGACCGCGGTCCAGGTGAAGCGGGTCAAGGCCTTCACGGTGTCCTCGGTGCGTGCGGAGGTCGAGCGCCTCGAGCGCTCGGTCGGCCCCACCGAGGTGCGCCGCTACCTCCTGATCACTTCGGCCGTCCCGAGCGCGCCCGCGATCCGGCTCCTCGCCGAGGAGTGCGCGCGGCTGGGGCTGAGCGAGGTCGAGGTCTGGGACCGCAGCTCGCTGACCGCACGCCTGCTGGTCGAAGAGGACCTCCTGCGTGCGTTCTTCGGGGTCGGCGACGCCGCGCAGTGGCTGCGCGGACCGGGCGCGGAGTCCGCGCTCACGACCGTCCGGAACCTTGTCGCCGAGCGGCACCGGATCGTCCTGTACGCGGGCTCGGAGCTCGACGCGGGCGCTGCGAGGACGACAGAGCTGCTCCGCGAGCTCGTCCGCGACGACGTGATCACGACCGTGGTGAGCCCCGTCCGGGACCTGAGCATGGTCTTCGGAGACCTGCTGCCGCTCGAGGCGACCGCGGAGCCGCCCACGCAGCGCGCCCTCTGGCAGCCCGCTCGGGGACGCGCCGATCTCGCGGCCCTGCTGCGGGCGGTCGGCGCTCGGGACGGCACGGAGCCGATCCTCGTGGCCCTGGGGCTGACGCCCGGCGAGCAGGGCACGCTGCTGCGCCGGCGCGCCCAGCTCGCGCGCGCGACGCCCGACGGCGGCGTCGTCGTGCTCGATGCGGCACACCCGGTGGACACCGACGGAGTCGAGTTCGTCGCCGGCGCCGAGGCCTTCCTCGACGACGTGCTGGCTCATCGCAGCCGGCTCCTTTACCGCATGCGTCGGCTCGACTTCACGACCCCGTACACCGCGGCCGACATCCTCGCCGGCCGCCCCGTGGCACCCGGGGTCGTCCACTCAGGGCGCTGGCCGCCGGTGCTGCCGCCGGATCGCGCCGACATGTTCGGCGACCCGATCACGATGGGCGGTCCGCTCGCCATCTCCGACCTCCCGGGCACCGGGAAGACCGCCATGGCTTACTACGTGGCGCACGAGCTGGCGCCCGACGCCGGGTATGTCCTCGACCTCGCGGGGGCGGGCGACGTCACGCCTGACGAGCTCCTGCGCGCGTACGCCTGGGTCGAGACCCATCACGAGCAGGCGGCCCTCATCATCGACAACTCCCACTTCGCGGACGATGCGGTCCATGGCCTGACCCGCGCCGCCGGCGTCCGCCGGGACCACCGCGTGCAGGTCATAGACGTCCGGACGCTCCCGTTCCGCGAGCTCGACCTCTTCGGCGGAGAGATCCAGCACGCACCGGAGCTGGACGACTGGTGGCGCGAGGCGCGCGCGGAGCTTGCCGACTGGGTCGAGTCCGAGTGTCCGGACATCGCCGAGTCGAGGCTCATCGAGGCGCTGCGCCTCGCCCGGAACCGGTGGCACTTCTTCTTCCTCCTGCGTGGTGGCGGCGCGTCGGTCGAGGCAGACCTGGCGAGCGCGCGGAGGGAGGACTTCGCCGATGTCGCGTGGTTCGCGATCGCCGCGGCGGACGTCTTCCAGGAGGACGTCCCGGGGTACCGGGAGGTGTACGCGCTCATCGATCGATTCGGGCTGTGGCCGCTCACCGTCGCCGACCATCGCGGGAAGTGGCTGCTCGACAGCCTCGTCAGCCTCCTCGCGAGCCAGCGGATCGTGGCCGGCCCCACGGGCTTCGCCTGCCGCCATCAGCTCGAGTCGTACGCGGTGGTGCGCCTGAGCCACGACCGGGACCCCATGGTCACGGGGGCGAGCTACGCGGCGGTGGCGAAGGCCCTGTTCAAGGAGGCGCTCCCGCCCGTCGAGGTCCCCGGGACTCTCCGCTCCCGGAAGGCGAAGCCGACGAAGTGGGAGGTCCGCGAGTTCGTGCGGGAGCACGTGAACCCGGCGCTCGCGCGGCAGCGCGCGGTCGAACAGGCGGTGTCGTACGACGAGGAGCTCCAGGAGCACGTCGACGAGGTATGGGCGGGTGTGGTGGAGCTGGTAGAGAACTGGCCGCCGCACGAGCTCTACTGGCTCACGGACCACGCGGACTTCGCCCGGAGCTTCATGCGCTTCACGCCGTTTCGCAAGCTGCGCCGCCTCCGGGCCCTGGAGCTGACTCGCGGCTACGGCGACGGAGACGCCGTGGACGTGGTGCTGAGCATCGACACCCTTGTCGGCCTCGACGCGCTGCGCGTCGCCCAGCAACGGTGGCGCCTGAAGTTCATGCTCGAGCAGGTCGCCGAAGCGAAGCGCGAGATCAGCGACGGATCCGAGGAGGGCGCCGGGGAGCTGGAGGAGTGGGCGACCATCGAGCGCAGCATGGTGGAAGAGCTGGAGGAGCTGTCGACCGAGTCGGTTCCGCTCGCGGACATGATCCCGGTGCTCGCCGACGGGTCGCTCACGGAGCTGTCGGACGCCGTGAACGACCGGCACTTCACCCTGCCGCGGTCGATGACCTGGCTCGATCATTCCTGGTCGCTCTTCGAGCCGGCGCTCGAGCGCGTGAAGCCGAAGCGGCTCGTCCACGCAATGAGCACGTTCATAACGGCACGCCCCCTCTTCCTCGCGCACCTGTGGCTGCTGTCCCCGCGACTCGCGAACGAGGTGCTCGACGAGATGCCGATCGAATGGGGCGACGAGCTCGTCGAGGCGATCAAGCGCGCCGCGACGAGCTTCTCACCGCTTCACCTCGCGGCCCACGACGACGTCCTGGCGCTGTTCGCCGTCAGTCTCGTGCCGCGCTATCCCGAGCTGGTCGACTGGGTGGAGGCGGACCTCGAGGGAGACCTCCAGATTGGGCTCGCCACGCTTCTCGCCCTCCCGCAGCTAGAGGAGGGGGAGGCGGAGGCGACGTAGCCTCCCGCTTCGGGCGCCGGTCCGTCCGCGACCCCTCGATACCCTTCCGCCTTCGCAGGAGAGCCGAATCCGGGCCGGGCACCGACCGGCGCGGAACGGGGGAACCGGTGTCGCCGCACGGCGACCGGGGCGAATCCGGGCACTGCCGCCCGGTAGCGCGGCCCTATCAGCGCGAGCCCGTCAGCTAACCCCGTAGGCACGAGACAGGGGGAGCAAAGTAGTGCCACGGGCGCCGCAGCGCCAGCCGAGGACATACACCCGCAGCCGCTCGGTGGCGGGGTTCGCGATCGCCGCGATGCTCGCGGTCGTCTTCTACGGCGGCGCGGCCGTGGCCACCGGGGAGGTCGTCCGGCCGGGCTCCGCGCCCGACCACGGCCCGCTGCTGGCGACGGCGCGGCCCGGCGTGGTCGCGGT